>NZ_JBFUCO010000001.1:0-180933 GCF_056405215.1 Arthrobacter sp. P1_H7
GAAACGCCCGGTCCCATCCCGAACCCGGAAGCTAAGACCCACAGCGCCGATGGTACTGCACCCGGGAGGGTGTGGGAGAGTAGGTCACCGCCGGAACACCATTCAGGTCGAGGACCCCAACCACCAGGTTGGGGTCCTCCCGCATTTAACCCACAAACACGCTCAGGGCCCGACCCGGATCTGAAGTGGGGAAGAAGGCCACAACCGCCGTCGAACACCAACTGCCCGCCACCCACCTGCCCGCCACCCACCTGCCGGCAGCCGGAGGCCGCGGACACAAGTGCCGCAGGAAGTTGTGAGACTTCCCACCGCGGGCCCCGTTGGCGCGATGCCGTTAGCCGGGGGCGGGTTGCTCGCCTAGAATTGGGGGAGATGTACGGACTTCGAAGCGCTTGATTTCGGGTTGCGTAGGAAACGAAACACGGAACAGAGCGGCTGCGATTGCGCCAGTGGTCAGCTCGCAACAGGAGGATTCCAGCATGGCTGAGCACAATGATGGCAACCGCGGCGGCAAGGCCCACGGCAACTCTGGCGGACGCAGTTCCGGTGGAGCCCCTTTCCGCGGCACCAGCAACTCCGGCGGCGAACCCCGCGGATTCCGGTCCAGGGAAGACCGTGACCGTAAGCCGTACGGTGATCGTGCTCCGCGTGAGGGCGGAGAGCAGCGCGGCTTCGGAAACAGCGAGCGTAAGCCCTACAGCGGTGGCGGTGAGCGCAAGCCCTATGGTGATCGTGCTCCCCGTGAGGGCGGCGGCCAGCGCAGCTTCGGCGGCGACAGCCGCCCGTCCTATGGCGAGCGTAAGCCGTACAGCGGCGGCGGTGAGCGCAAGCCCTATGGCGACCGTGCCCCGCGTGAAGGCGGAGAGCAGCGCGGCTTCGGCGGCGGCGAGCGTAAGCCGTACAGCGGCGGCGGTGAGCGCAAGCCGTATGGTGATCGGGCTCCGCGTGAGGGCGGCGGCCAGCGCAGCTTCGGTGGCGATAGCCGTCCGTCCTATGGCGACCGTAAGCCGTACAGCGGCGGCGGTGAGGGCAAGCCGTATGGTGATCGGGCTCCGCGTGAGGGCGGCGGCCAGCGCAGCTTCGGTGGCGGTGAACGTCCGTCCTATGGTGAGCGTAAGCCGTACAGCGGCGGCGGTGAGCGGAAGCCGTATGGTGATCGGGCTCCGCGTGAAGGCGGAGATCAGCGCAGCTTCGGTGGCGGTGAACGCCCGTCCTATGGTGAGCGTAAGCCGTACAGCGGCGGCGGTGACCGGAAGCCGTATGGTGATCGGGCTCCCCGTGAAGGCGGCGGCCAGCGCAGCTTCGGTGGCGGCGGCGATCGTGACCGCAAGCCGTACGGCAGCGGCGAGAACCGCAAGCCCTTCGGCACCCGCGAGGATCGTCCCGCACGGGGCTTCGACCGTGGTGACTCAGGCCCGCGCCAGTATGGGCGCGACCGCCCCGAGGACCGTCCGGTTCGCGTGCCCAATGCCCGCGATCTCCGCAGTGCCAACCGCCCGGACCGGGAACGTTCACCCCAGATCGACGAGGACGTCACGGGCAAGGAACTTGACCGCGCCACCCAGCACCAGATCAAGACCCTCGAAGGCACCAGCGCCGAATGGGTGGCCCGCCACCTCGTCATGGCGGGTCGGCTCCTGGACGAGGAACCTGAGCTTGCCTTCCAGCATGCCCTGGCAGCCAGCCGCCGCGGCGGACGCCTTGCGTCCGTCCGCGAAGCTGTTGGCCTGACCGCCTACGCAGCCGGCCACTACGGTGAAGCGCTCCGGGAATTCCGGACCTACCGCCGGATCAGCGGCTCCAACATGCACCTGCCGGTCATGGCCGACTGCGAACGGGGCCTTGGCCGCCCGGACCGTGCCCTGGACATGGCCCGGTCCGACGAAGCCAAGGATCTCGACGCCCCCGGCAAGGTGGAACTGGCTATCGTCGCAGCCGGGGCCCGCACCGACCTCGGGCAGCTCGACGCCGCGGTTTCCGAACTGGAAATCCCGCAGCTGGACATCAACCGCGCCTTTTCCTACAGCCCCCGGCTGTTCCGTGCCTACGCTGACGCATTGACGGCAGCCGGCCGCGCAGCCGAAGCCGCCAAATGGCAACGCCAGGCCACTGTGGCAGAAAACGCGCTGGGCCTTGGGGCTGACGAGGAACCCGACATCATCGATCTCGGCTGGGACGAGGAAGAAGAAGCCCGCGAAGAGGAACGGCAGCGCCGCCTCCGCGCGCAGGAGCATGCCGACACGCACGCCGGAACCGAAGAGCGCGCCCCGCGTGCCGCCGCTGCCGCTGCCGCGGCAGAAGCCACCGGCGCCGCAGCCGGAGTGGCCGGCTTGAACGCGGGCGATGAGCCCGCCAGTGACGACAGTGCCGACGACGCCGAAGCCGACTACTTCGAGTCTGACGACGCCGAATCCGACCTGGACTCAGTGGAAGCCGACGTGCTCGACGAAGCTGACGACGAAACCGATGACGAGGCCACCCTGGAACCGAACGCTGACGCGGACCAGGAACTCCTGGACGACTCAGAGCCTGCCCGGCACGAACGTGTGGAGGACTAATCGCATGACGGGTACCGCCCTGATCTCCACCTTTGATGCCCTGCTCTCCGACCTCGATGGCGTTGTCTATGCCGGCCCCAACGCCATCCCCGGGGCCGTCGAGTCGCTGCGCCGGCTGGCAGGGGTCGGCGTCGGGCTGGGCTACGTCACCAACAACGCCTCCCGTTCTCCGGCGCAGGTGGCCCAACACCTGCGCGATCTCGGCGCCCCCGCCGAAGACCACCAGGTGGTGAGTTCCTCGCAGGCGGCGGCAGCGCTGCTGGCCTCGCTGCTGCCGGCCGGAGCGCACGTGCTGATCACGGGCAGTGCCGCACTGGCCCAGGAAATTGAACTGGTTGGCCTGGTCCCTGTCCGCGGCGCGGAGGATGACCCCGTCGCCGTCGTGCAGGGCTTTAGCCCGGAACTTGGGTGGAAAGACCTCGCCGAGGCGTCGTACGTCGTCGCCGGCGGTGCCCTCTGGGTGGCCACCAACACGGACTGGTCCATTCCCCAGGCGCGCGGAATCGCCCCCGGCAACGGGACGCTCGTCGCGGCCGTGGCGGCCGCGACCGGCAAGAGTCCGGTCGTGGCAGGCAAACCCGAAGCACCGCTGTTCCACACGGCCGCCAAGCGGCTGGCGGCGGACCGGCCGCTGGTCGTCGGTGACCGCCTGGACACCGACATCCTGGGCGGCAACAACGCCGGTTTCGCCACCGTCGCTGTGCTGACCGGAGTGGACACAAGGGAATCGATCCTCGCCGCACGGTCTGTGGAACGCCCCGATTTCCTCATCAATGACCTGACCGGCCTGTACGCGCCATACCCTGCCGTAGAGCACGACGCCGGGCGGTTCCGCAGCGGCACGGCCTCGGCGATCGTGCGGGGGCAGTCCGTCCACATCAGCGGCGACCCCGCCGACCTCGATTCGTGGCGTGCCGCCTGCTCGGCCTGGTGGGCCGCGAACCCCGAGACGACCAGCGCACTGGCTCCGGTCCTCGAGTGGTCCGATCACTAGGCTGTACACATGAGCGAGCTACACCCGGGACTAAACCGAGCCCCACACCAACAGCCGGCTGGGGCGCCGACCCCTGCGTCCGACGTCGCGTGGCCAGAGCTGCCGTCGGAACAGTTCCCGGCGGACCTGCGTGGGCACGCGGCACCAGAACACGCGGCACACGGACAACAAGCCGGAGAGCCGCAGGCACCAGTCCTGGATCCGGCCGTCAACGCCGTGCTGGACCTCCTCGGGGCCGTGCGGCAGACGCCTGTGTCCGGACACGGCGAAGTCTATGCCGGCATGCACGATGCCCTGCTGGAGGCCCTGAACGAAGACGTGGCCGGCCACGCCGGTGTGGCGCGCCGTATCCACGCCGCGGGGGACGGGGGATCGTGAGCCGGCTGGACCAGGCGCTTGTCAGCCGGGGGCTCGCCAGGTCCCGGACCCATGCCGCCCGACTGATTTCCGAGGGCAAGGTGAGCTCCGGCGGCGAGGTCCTCGCCAAGGCGTCACTGCAGGTGGCGGATGACGCCGCGCTGGACGTCACGGCCTCGGCCGAGGACGGCTACGTCAGCCGCGCCGGGCACAAGCTGGCCGGCGCGCTGGATGCCTTTCCCGCCATCGACGTCGCACGCAAACGGTGCCTCGACGCCGGTGCCTCCACCGGCGGGTTCACCGATGTGCTGCTTCGGCGCGGTGCCGCCCACGTGGTGGCCGTCGACGTTGGGCACGGCCAGCTGGTGCCGGAAATCCGGAATGACACCCGGGTTTCCGTGCACGAAGGACTCAACGTCCGTTACATGGCGCCCGCGGAAATCGGCGGGCCGGCTGCGCTGACGGTGGCTGATCTGTCCTTCATCTCGCTGACGCTTGTGGTGGCGCCACTCGCGGCGTGCACCGCACCCGGCGGCGACCTTGTCCTCATGGTCAAACCACAGTTCGAGATCGGCAAGGACCGGCTGGGCCGGACCGGCGTGGTCACCTCGGAACGCGAACGCCGGCTCGCCGTGGGCAAAGTGGCTGCCGCCGCCGTGGACGCGGGCCTGGCCCTGTCAGGCCTCGCCCAAAGCCCGCTGCCGGGCCAGGACGGCAATGTCGAATACTTCCTGTGGATAAAACGCGCGATGTCGGAAGTCCCGCCTAAGATCGAGGAGCGGGACGCAGCCGTTGCTGCGTTGCTCGGAACAATCTGGCCGAACCACTAGTACCACCAGAAGGCGGAACCTGATGAGCAGGCGTGTCCTGATCCTGGCCCACACAGGGCGCGAGGAGTCCCTCAAGGCTGCCTGGGAAGCGTGTGCCCTGCTGCACGAATCCGGCCTGGTCCCCGTGCTGCAGGAGAACGAGCTCGGCGACATGGTCCGCTTCTTCGGCCGGCTCGACCACCCGGTCGAGGTCCTTCACAACCACGTGAAGCTGCCCGAGGTGGAACTGGTCATGGTGCTCGGCGGGGACGGCACCATCCTCCGGGCCGCCGAGCTGGTCCGCGAAGTCGACGTGCCGCTGCTCGGGGTGAACCTCGGCCACGTGGGATTCCTGGCCGAGAGCGAACGGGCCGACCTCGCCCAGACCGTCGAGTGGATCGCCAGCCGTGACTACACGGTGGAGGAGCGCATGACGATCGACGTCCAGGTCTGGGTCCGCGGGCAGAAGATCTGGCACACCTGGGCCCTGAACGAGGCCGCGATCGAAAAGGGCAACCGGGAACGGATGCTGGAGGTGGTCACCGAAGTCGACGAACGCCCCCTGACCTCATTCGGCTGCGACGGCGTGGTCCTGGCCACGCCCACAGGCTCCACGGCCTACGCGTTTTCCGCCGGCGGTCCTGTGGTGTGGCCCGAGGTCGAGGCCCTCCTGATCGTGCCGATCAGCGCCCATGCCCTCTTCGCGAAGCCGCTCGTGGTCTCGCCCCGGTCCAGGCTCGCGGTCGAGATCCTGAACCGCACCGATGCCCAGGGCGTCCTCTGGTGCGACGGCCGCCGCTCGGTGGATCTGCCGCCCGGCGCGCGCGTCGAAGTGACCCGCTCCGCGACGCCCGTCCGGCTGGCCAGGACACACCAGACCCCCTTCTCGGGCAGGCTCGTGCGCAAGTTCCAGCTCCCCATCCAGGGCTGGCGCGGCCCCGTGCCCCAAACCCGGGCCATCCACACCGGCCCCCTCCCGATCATCCGCACGCCCCGTCCCATGCCGCCGCTGCCCTCGCCGCGCCACGAGGGAACTGCTGACGGGCCCGATCCATCGCCAGATCCCTCAACCGAGAAGTGAACCATGCTTGAAGAACTGCGTATCCGCGACCTCGGCGTCATCACCGACGCCACCCTGCCGCTGGGCCCGGGCCTCAGCGTGGTGACCGGTGAAACCGGCGCCGGCAAGACCATGGTGGTCACCGCGGTCGGGCTGCTCCTCGGCGCCAGGTCCGACGCCGGCGCCGTCCGCAGCGGCGCGAAGAGCGCCTCGGCCGAGGCCGTGCTGAAGCTCGACGCGGGCCACGCTGCCGTCGCTCGGTCCCGGGAAGCCGGGGCCGAGGTGGAGGAGTTCGACGGCGGTGTGGAACTGCTGCTTGCCCGCAGCGTCGGAGCCGACGGCCGCAGCCGCGCCTATCTGGGCGGACGCGCCGCGCCGGTCGGGGTGCTGGCCGAAATTGGCGAAACCCTCGTGGTGGTGCACGGACAGTCAGACCAGATCCGGCTCAAAAGCCCAGTGGCGCAACGCGGCGCCTTGGACAAGTTCGCGGGCGAGAGCCTTGCGGCCGCACTTGCCGCCTATCAGGACCTCCACGCCCACTGGCATGCCAGCCAGGGCGAACTGGACTCCTTGCGCAGTGCCGCGCGTGAACGCCTCCGCGAGGCCGAGTCGCTGCAGGTTGCCCTCGCCGAGATCGACGCCGTGGACCCGCAGCCGGGGGAGGACGATGCCCTCAAGGCCGAGGCCGTGAAACTGGCCAACGTCGAGGAACTGCGGATCGCGGCCAGCACCGCCCACCAAGCGCTCATCGCCGAGGACTTCGGTGAAGAAGCCGACGCCACCACCCTCGTGGACGCCGCCAAACGCACCCTGGAGCACGTAGCCGAACACGACGAGGAGTTGGGCTCTGCCGCGGCACGGCTGGCCGAGGTCGGTTTCCTGCTCAACGACATTGCCGCGGAACTCGCCAGCTACCAGGCCGCCCTTGACACGGAGGGCCCGGAACGGCTCGCCGAAATCGAAGACCGCCGGGCCGCGCTGGCCAAGCTGGTCCGCAAGTACGCGCCAAGCATCGACGAGGTGCTGGTCTGGGCCGCGGAGGCCCGGGCCCGGCACGAGGAACTTCAGGACGACTCCACCCGGATCGAATCGCTGGACGCCGAGGTCACCCGGGCAGAAACCGAGCTCCGCAAGAAGGCCGCCGCGATCAGCAAGGCCCGCACGAAGGCAGCCAAAGACCTCTCCGCGCGGGTCAGCGCCGAGCTCACGGCGCTGGCCATGGCAGATGCCACCCTGGTCATCAACGTGGAGCCCACAGGCCAGCTGGGACCGTTCGGGGCCGATGAGATCTCCTTCCTGCTGCAGCCGCACTCCGGCGCTCCCGCCCGGCCGCTGGGCAAAGGCGCCTCGGGCGGTGAACTCTCCCGTGTCATGCTCGCCATCGAGGTGGTGCTGGCCGCCGTCGATCCCGTCCCGACGTTTGTCTTCGACGAGGTCGACGCCGGCGTCGGCGGCCGTGCCGCCGTCGAGATCGGGCGCCGGCTGGCGATGCTGGCCCAGCACGTCCAGGTCCTCGTGGTGACCCACCTGCCGCAGGTGGCCGCGTTCGCGAACCAGCACATCAGGGTCACCAAGACCTCCGTGCGGGGCGCTGACGGCGCTACCGCCACCGGCTTCACCTCCAGCGACGTGCAGCTGCTGGACGAGGCTGAGCGCGTCCGCGAGTTGGCCCGCATGCTGGCCGGCCAAGAGGACTCCGAATCAGCACAGGCCCACGCCCAGGAGCTGCTGGACGACGCCAAACTCCTCCCGCAGAGCTAGGCGGGCCGGAGGGACCTCCGCAAGGAATCCCGCAAGGACCGCTGCTAGGACAACAATCACATCGGGATCCCGCCAAGGAACCCGTGGAAGGCCGAATTGATGATAAGCTCAAACCCCGTGGTGCAGCGATCAAACTCTCGTGTAAATTCCCGGTTTCCGGGCTCGTCCAAGACGACCAAACACATCTTCGTCACCGGTGGTGTAGCGTCCTCGCTCGGTAAGGGACTGACGGCTTCGAGCCTCGGCCACCTCCTGCGGGCACGCGGTCTGTCTGTAACAATGCAAAAGCTCGATCCCTATTTGAATGTGGATCCGGGCACGATGAACCCCTTCCAGCACGGCGAAGTCTTCGTCACCGACGACGGCGCCGAAACGGACCTGGACATCGGCCATTACGAGCGCTTCCTCGATGAAAACCTCGAAGGATCGGCCAACGTCACAACCGGCCAGGTCTACTCGACCGTCATCGCGAAGGAACGCCGCGGCGAATACCTCGGCGACACCGTCCAGGTCATCCCGCACATCACCGATGAGATCAAGCGGCGCATGCGGCTTCCCGCCGAGGGCAAGAACGCCCCCGACGTCATCATCACCGAAATCGGCGGCACGGTGGGCGACATCGAGTCCCAGCCGTTCCTCGAATCCGCCCGCCAGGTCCGCCAGGACATCGGCCGCGGAAATGTGTTCTTCCTCCACGTGTCCCTCGTGCCGTACATCGGCCCGTCGCAGGAGCTGAAGACCAAGCCGACGCAGCACTCCGTTGCCGCGCTGCGCTCCATCGGCATCCAGCCCGAGGCAATCGTGATCCGGTCGGACCGCGAAGTCCCGCAGCCGATGCGCGACAAGATCGGCCGCATGTGCGACGTCGACATCGACGCCGTGATCGGCTGCCCGGACGCACCGAGCATCTACGACATCCCGAAGACCCTGCACTCCCAAGGCCTGGATTCGTACATCGTCCGCGCCCTGGACCTGCCGTTCAAGGATGTGGACTGGACCAGCTGGGACAAGCTGCTCGACGCCGTCCACAACCCGAAGCACGAAGTTGAGGTCGCGCTCGTGGGCAAGTACATCGACCTGCCGGACGCCTACCTGTCCGTCACGGAGGCCCTGCGCGCCGGCGGCTTCGCCAACGACACCAAGGTCAAGATCCGCTGGGTCCCCTCGGACGAATGCGAAACCCTCGAAGGCGCCGTGCAGTCCCTGGCCGGCGTCGACGCCATCTGCGTTCCGGGCGGCTTCGGCATCCGCGGCCTGGAAGGCAAACTCGGCGCCCTGAAGTACGCCCGCGAAACCAAGCTCCCCGTCCTGGGCCTGTGCCTGGGCCTGCAGTGCATGGTGATCGAATACGCCCGCAACGTAGTCGGCCTCGAGGGAGCATCCTCGTCCGAGTTCGAACCGGACTCCAAGTACCCCGTCATCGCCACGATGGAAGAGCAGTTGGACATCGTTGACGGCAAGGGCGACCTCGGCGGCACCATGCGCCTGGGCCTGTACGAAGCCAAGCTCGACGAAGGCTCTGTCGTCGCCGAGACCTACGGCGCCACGAAGGTCAGCGAACGGCACCGCCACCGCTACGAGGTCAACAACAAGTACCGCGACCAGATCGCCGCCAAGGGCCTGTCGTTCTCCGGAACGTCGCCCGATGGCAAGCTGGTCGAGTTCGTGGAACTTCCCCGCGACGTCCACCCGTACTACGTGGCCACGCAGGCGCACCCGGAGCTCAGCTCGCGGCCCACGCGCCCGCACCCGCTGTTCGCGGGCCTGATCGAGGCTGCCCTTGGCCACCAGCGGGCCGCAAACGCCGCGCCCGCTGCAAGCAGCAGCGCCAGCGCAAAGGCCGATGCCCCGGCACCCGCGCCCAAGCCCTCGTCGGCAGCAGCGTCCAAGTAATTTCCAACTGAATCAAAGGACGGCGCGATGCCCGGTATGTCTGAGACCCCCAATGCTGCACGGCAGGTTTCGGATGAGCCGAGCCCGCGCCGTCTTTTGTCATCCCGGAAGGTGTACGAAGGCAGGATCTGGGACGTCGTCAGCGACAGTTTCCAGCTCAACGACGACGGCGACACCTTGGTCCGGGACTACATCGACCATCCCGGCGCGGTGGCGGTTCTCCCGATGAACGACGACGGCGACGTGCTGCTGCTCCGGCAGTACCGGCACCCCGTCGGCATGGACCTCTGGGAGATCCCCGCAGGGCTGCTTGACGTCGAAGGGGAGGACTTCGTCGTCGGGGCCGCCCGCGAACTGGCCGAGGAAGCGGACCTCGTGGCGGACCGCTGGAACGTGCTGGCGGACTTCTTCAACTCCCCGGGCTCCTCCAGCGAGGCCATCCGCATCTACTTGGCCCGCGGCCTGGGCGAGGTGCCCGGACATGAGCGGCACGTCCGCACCGACGAGGAAGCCGAAATCGAACTGCACTGGACCCCGCTGGACGAGGCCGTGCAGGCGGTCCTTGACGGCCGCCTGCACAACCCGTCGGCCGTCGTCGGCGTCCTGGCCGCTGCCGCCGCCCGCGCGGGCAACTTTGAAAGCCTCCGCCCGGCCGACGCGCCCTGGCCCGCCCATCCCAGCCAGCGCCGCTAGTGGAACCGCTGATTGCCGAGCCGCCGGCTCCTGTTCAACATCCGGCCCCGGTGCAGGCAACTGCTCCCGAGCGCCCGCCCGCCCGGCCGTTGACGGCGATCGACCGCGCAATCACTGATTACTTGCAGCACATGGGCGTGGAGCGGGGCCTCGCGGCCAACACCCTCTCCGCCTACCGGCGGGACCTGGCCCGCTACGCCAGGCATCTGGCCCACGCCGGCCGGGAGCGCCCGGCCGAGATCACCCGGCACGACGTCACCGGCTTCGTTCAGGCGCTCTCCGACGGGTCCGACGGCGGCTCCGCCCTGGGCATCCGTTCGGCGGCCCGGACGGTGGTGGCCGTGCGCGGGCTCCACAAGTTCTGGGCCCTCGAAGGCGTCACGACCACCGACCCGGCCAGCGACGTCCACCCGCCCATGCCCGGCAAGCGGCTGCCCAAGGCCATCAGCGTCGACGAGGTCACCCGGATCCTGGAGGCGGCCGGTACGGATACGGCAACCGGCCTGCGCGACCGCGCGCTGCTCGAGTTCCTCTATTCCACCGGTGCCCGCATCAGCGAAGCCGTGGGCCTGGATGTTGACGACATCTCCCTGCAAACCGCCGGCGAGTCAGACGGTGGCGACGGGCCCGCGATCGTCAGGCTCTTCGGCAAGGGCTCCAAGGAACGCCTCGTCCCGCTGGGGTCCTATGGGGCACGCGCCCTGGACGCCTACCTCGTCCGCGGCCGGCCCCTGCTGGCCGCCAAGGGCAAGGGCACCCCTGCCCTGTTCCTCAACGCCCGCGGCGGCAGGATCAGCCGGCAAAGCGCCTGGACCATTTTGAAGGCGGCGGCGGACAAGGCCCACATCACCAAAGACGTTTCGCCGCACACGCTGCGGCACTCCTTCGCCACCCACCTGCTGGAAGGCGGCGCCGATGTCCGGGTGGTCCAGGAACTGCTGGGGCACGCCTCGGTGACCACCACGCAGGTCTACACCCAGGTGACGGCGGATACGCTGCGGGAGATCTACGCCGCCGCACACCCGCGCGCCCTGGGCTAAGGCAAAGTCCGCGGGTTCCGGCACGGTGCGCCGGCTCCTGCAAACTTTTTTGCCGGTCCGTGTAAGAAAACACCATTCACAGGACACTTAGACATCAGGAAGAAGTCATCCGATGTCCGGGGGAACCACCATGTTGGCTGCCAAAGAGCAAGCATTCATTGATCTGCACACTCAGCACTCCGCGCGGGTATACCGCTACATTGCCTGCCGTATCAGTGACCGGCATCGCGCCGAGGAACTGGCTGCGGACGTCTTCAGAATTGCCTGGGAAAAGGAGCTCGCCGAACCGCCCGGCATTGGCTGGCTGTTGGCGACGGCCCGGAATGTGATCGGCAATGAGTACAAGGGCCGCCGTCGCCGCCAGGAACTCGTCGAACGGCTCAAAGATGAGGTCCGCCACCAAGTCCCCGAGCCGAACGATGAAGAACGGGCCGCCGTGGCAGAGGTGCTGGTTCAGCTCCGGGAGCGGGACCGCGAGGTCCTCATGCTCAGCTACTGGGACGAGCTGACCATCGCTGAACTGGCGCAGACGCTGGGATGTTCTTCTTCCGCTGCTGCGGTTCGCCTGCACCGTGCACGCCGGGCGTTCGCGAAAGCTGCCCCCTCACATCTGATGACCGAACGGAAGGACTAGCCATGGACCGCATCGAACAGCTCATGAAGGATGCGAAACCTCGGGTGGGAGCGCCGGGAGCAGAGCCCGGAAGCGACCCTGCCCGCTCGATCGTATTTTCCACGGATCCGAATATCGTCCGTTTGGCAGGGCGCACTCCGGCGCGACGCAATGCCGTCCGGGCTGCGGCCGCAACTGTACTGGCCGCTGCAGCCGTCGTTGGCGCGGTGGTTGTCGGCGGCAATCTGATGCCGCAACCAGCACCCGGGCCGGCCCGGACGGGCATCCCGGCGCCGACGGTCTCCGCCAGCCCGTCGCCGTCGTCCCCAACCCCGTCCACTGCCTCACCGGCCGCATCGTCCCCCACAGCGAGTGCCGCAGCCGGAGCCTTGAGCACCGGCGGCGTCGCCTGCACCATGGCGAACGTCGACCAGCAGCGCAATGACCAGGAACGGGCAATCCAACCGATTCCCGGCGCCGAGCAGGCTTACTACACGGTGCTGGGCTGCGCCGATGGCTGGCTCGCGTATTCCATCTCCGATGATGGGGTCCGGGCGCTCGGGCTCGACGGCGGCAACGCGTGGTATCAGATTGCCAAACTGCAGAACGGGCGTTTCCTCTGCGACTTCCGGCAGGAATGGTCCAGCGTCTTCACCTGGAAGTTCCAGGCTTTGAACAATGATGTCTCGCAAAACGGGCAGCAAGTCACGCCGCAGCAGGCCATGGACAAAGAATTCGCGGATAAGGGGATACCCGTCGAACTGAGGCCACAGCTTGTCGGCGATGGTCCGGCCGCCGGATAGCGCCGGCAGCCTGCGGCAGCTATAGGGTTGGGCACATGAAGCTCACGCCAGTCACTCTCTGCTTCCCGCTCCGTGATGCGGGGACCGGCACCGAGGTGCTGCTGGGCCTGAAAAGGACCGGCTTCGGCATCGGCAAAATCGTGGGCATCGGCGGCCACGTGGAGCCGGGGGAGAGCGACGCCGAGGCAGTGGTCCGCGAGGTCTGGGAAGAGGCCGGCATCGTGGTGCTCCAAGAGGACCTGGCCCACGCCGGCATCGTCGAGTTCATCTTTCCCGCTAGGCCGGACTGGAACATGTCGTGCCGGCTCTTCACCACCCGGCGGTGGGAAGGCGAACCCGCCGAGAGCCCGGAAATCACGCCCGAGTGGTTCGACGCAGCGTTCTTACCGCTGGAGCGGATGTGGCAGGATGCGGGGCACTGGCTGCCCCCGGCGCTGGCAGGTGAAACGATCGACGTCGTCGTGGTCCTCAACGAGGACAACGAGACCGTGGCGTCGGTCCGGATCCCGCCACGCTGAGGTCCGGGACGAAGCAGCACGGGCCGGCCACCCATCAATGGGTGGCCGGCCCGTGCTGGCTGTCCGGTCTCGTGCGTTTCGCAGGAAGCCCTGCTACGCCAGGTGCCGTTCCTCGACGCCGTTGTACTCGCTCAGCGGACGGATCAGGGAGTTCGAATCCAGCTGCTCCATGATGTGCGCCGTCCAGCCCGTGATGCGGCTGGCGACGAACAGCGGAGTGAAGGTGGCGGTGTCGAAGCCCATGAGGTGGTACGTGGGTCCGGTCGGGTAGTCGAGGTTCGGTTTGATCCCCTTCGCCTCATCCATCGCCGTTTCGAGCCCGTTGTACAGGCCCAGCAGCTCCGGCCGGCCGTAGTGCGCGATCATCTTGTCCAGGGCGGCCTTCATGGTGGGCACCCGGGAGTCGCCGTGCTTGTAGACGCGGTGGCCGAAGCCCATGACCTTCTTCTTGTGGGCCAGGGCGTCCTCCATCCAGGCCTTGGCCCGGACGTGGGCGTCCTCCAGTGACTCCTCCGGCCGGATGCCGATCTCGTCAAAGGTGTGCATGACGGCCTCGTTGGCCCCGCCGTGCAGCGAGCCTTTGAGGGCGCCGATGGCGCCGGTCACGGCCGAGTGCAGGTCCGAGAGCGTGGATGTGATGACCCGTGCCGTGAAAGTGGAGGCATTGAAGGAGTGCTCGGCGTACAAGATCATGGAGACATTGAACGCGTCGACTACTTCGGGAACGGCTTCCTCACCAAACGTCATCCAGAGGAAGTTGGCGTCGTAGCCCAGGTCCTCGCGGGGTTCCACCACGTCCTGGCCGCGCCTGCGCCGCTGGTCGTAGGCCACCACGGCGGGCATTGCCGCGAACAGATCGATGGCCTTGGCCAGGTTGGCTTCGCGCGAGGCGTCCTCGGCGAGGGGGTGCCGGGCCCCCATCACTGACGTGGCAGTCCGGCAGACATCCATGGGGTGGGCGGTGGTGGGCAGCGCGTCAATCACCTGTTTGACGACCGGATCCAGGGCCCGCCCGGCGCGTTCCCGGGCGGTGAACTCCGCGAGTTGCTCCGCGTTGGGCAGTTCGCCGTTCCAGAGCAGGTACGCGACTTCCTCGAAGCTGCACTTGGCAGCCAGTTCCTGGACAGGGTAGCCGCGGTACAGCAGCGAGTTCGTGTCCGGGTTGACCTTGGAGACCGCGGTGTAGTCTACCACGACGCCGGCGAGGCCCTTTTTAATGTCCTGTTCAGCCATGCTGAAACTCCTTTGTTCCTAACGCCTGTATACCGGCACGTGCCGGAGGTTCTATGCGGGGCTTACTTGCCGGGGATCTGGAAATTAAAGACTCCGGTATCGAAACGGTTGTAAGCCTCGTAATCAACGAGATCGTACAAACGCGCACGGGTCAGCATGCTTCCAACCTGTGCCTCCTGGGTTCCGTCGGCCTTAATCGATTCCAGAGTACGCTCCGCAGCGCCCATGGCACTACGGAGCAGCGTCACCGGATAAATGACCATATTGACGCCGACGCCGGCCAGCTCCTCCACGGTGAACAGGGCGCTCTGGCCGAATTCGGTCATGTTGGCCAGGACCGGGACGTCGACGGCGTCGCGGATGGCCTGGAATTCGGCCAGGTCCTTCATCGCCTCGGGGAAGATCGCGTCCGCGCCGGCTTCCACGAGCGCTTTGGCGCGCTCCTGGGCGGCCTCGAGCCCGTCCGTGGCGCGGATGTCGGTCCGGGCCATGATCAGGAAGTTCGGGTCGCGGCGGGCGTCGGCCGCGGCCCGGATCCGCTTGGTGGCGGTCTCCAGGTCCACGACGTTCTTCCCGTCGAGGTGGCCGCAGCGCTTGGGGTTGAACTGGTCCTCGATGTGGCAGCCGGCCAGGCCGGCGTTCTCGAGTTCCTGGACCGACCGGGCCACGTTCATGGGCTCGCCGAAGCCGGTGTCGGCGTCGACGATGGCCGGCAGGTCCGTCATCCGGGCGATTTGTCCGGCGCGGGTGGCCACCTCCGTGAGGGTGGTCAGCCCGATGTCCGGCAGGCCCAGGTCATTGGCGAGGACGGCGCCGGAAATGTACACCCCGGCGAAGCCCTTCTCCTCGATCAGCCGCGCCGAGAGCGGGTTGAACGCGCCGGGGAACTGGGCGATGGTGCCGGACGCGAGGAGTTCGCGGAACCGGATGCGCTTCTGCTCCGGCGTGACCTTCGAATACAACATTTAGAAGAGTCCCTTCGGGGCGCCGGCGAGGTCGATCACGCCGTCGGCGGCCTGGATGTTCAGCTGGTCCAGCTCGCCGGCGGCGAGCTCGGGGAGCCGCGCGGCGGCGGCAAGGAAGCGCTCGATCTCCTCATCGGCCACCAGGCCGGCGGCGAGGGTGCGGAACTTGTTGACGTACTGCTCCCGGGCGAACGGCCGGGCGCCCAGCGGGTGGGCGTCGGCCACCGCGATGTCATCGGTGATGACCGTGCCGTCCTTGAGCGTGATCTCCACGGTGCCGCCGAAGGCCTTCTCGGCGATGTCCAGGGAGTGGTAGCGCCGGGTCCATTCCGGATCCTCGACCGTGGTGACCTTGTGCCAGAGTTCCACGGTGTCGGGGCGGGCGGCGCGTTCCGGGGCGTAGGAGTCCACGTGGTGCCAGGTGCCGTCCTGCAGGGCGACGGTGAAAATGTACGGGATCGAATGGTCCAGCGTCTCGCGGCTGGCCGTGGGATCGTACTTCTGCGGGTCGTTGGCGCCGGAGCCGATCACGTAGTGCGTGTGGTGGCTGGTCTTGATCAGCACGGACTCGACGTTGGCCGGGTCAGTGACCTCGGGGTGTTCGCCGTTGAGCTTGCGGGCGAGGTCGATCCACGCCTGGGCCTGGTATTCGGCCGAGTGTTCCTTGGTGTAGGTGTCCATGATGGCCCGCTTGGCCTCGCCGGCCTCGGGCAGCGGCACGGTGTAGGAGGCGTCCGGGCCGTCCAGCATCCAGGCGATCACGCCGTCTTCGCCCTCGTAGATCGGCACGGGGGAGGTCTGGCCGCGCATCGCCCGGTCCGCGGATTCGACGGCCATCTTGCCGGCGAACGCGGGGGCGTGCGCCTTCCAGGTGGAGATTTCGCCCTTGCGGGACTGCCGGGTGGCGGTGGTGGTGTGCAGCGCCTGGCCGACGGACTGGAAGATGGTCTCGACGTCGAGGCCCAGCAGTGTGCCGATGCCGGCGGCGGCGGACGGGCCGAGGTGGGCCACGTGGTCGATCTTGTGCTTGTGCAGGCAGATGGCCTTGACCAGGTTGACCTGGATCTCGTAGCCGGTGGCGATCCCGCGGACCAGGTCCCGGCCGCTGGAGCCGACGTGCTGGGCGACGGCCAGGATCGGAGGGATGTTGTCACCCGGGTGCGAGTAATCCGCGGCCAGGAAGGTGTCGTGGTAATCGAGTTCGCGGACCGCGACGCCGTTGGCCCAGGCGGCCCATTCGGGGGAGACGCGTTCCTCGATGCCAAAGACCTTGGAGCCCTTGCCGCCGGTGCTGGGGCCGTGGGTGAGGGCCTGGGCGCGGGCCGCGACGATCGGGGCGCGGTTCAGCGACGCGATCGCCACCGACGCGTTGTCGATGATCCGGTTGATCACCATGTCGGTGACCTCATCGGTGACCTCCACGGGATCCGCGGCGACCTTGGCGATCTTGTAGGCGAGCTGGTCCCCGCGGCCCAGGTTTTCCTCGCTCTTGTAAACGCGGACGTGGTGTTCCTTAACCATGGTGCTCCCTTTGCTGAGGTGTATGGGTGGCTTTGACGTGCGAAAGACTGCGGTGCAGGTGAAGCGTGGTGGCGGCCTCGGCCAGGCGCGGGTTCCCGGCTGCGATCGCCTCGGCGATGGCCGCGTGCTCGGCGGCCGCGGCCGTGAGCCGGGCGGCGTCGTCGGCGGCCAGGCGCCGGACGCGCACGAGGTGGACGCGGAGGCTGCGCATGGCCTGGACGAGATAGGCGTTGGAGATGGCGGCGTCGATGGCCGCGTCCAGCCGTCCGACCAGCCCGTAGTAGTCGTGCAGGGCCGGATCCTGCCCGCCGATGAGTTCCGGCGCCTGGAGCAGTTCGCGCCGCAGCTGTTCGAACGTTGCGGGGTCGCCGCGCTCGGCGGCCAGGGCGGCGGCCCTGCCTTCGAGGGTTTCGCGCAGTTCGAACAGTTCGTCGATGTCGTCCAGGGAAATGTCGGTGACGACGACGCCGCGCCCGCCCGCCGTCGTCGTCAGCCCTTCGGCGGTGAGCCGGCTCAGGGCCTCCCGCAGCGGGGTGCGGGAGATGCCGAGGCGCGCCGACTGTTCCACCTCCGCGAGCACGGTTCCGGGCAGGAGGCGCCATTCGATGATGTCGTCGCGGAGGGCCGCGTAGGCCTTGTCGCTGGCGCGCATCCTGCCTCCTTCGGTGGTGGTTTTGTCGGGATGGAACACCAACAGTGTATACACGCGGCGGCGCTTTGCCCAGTAATTGCCGGTTGCAGCCGAGAAATAGCTGAGTACTGTATACATAACCCTTGTATCGCCGGTCTGCCCCGGTTTACCATGGCTGCATCACAACGTCGTGGACAGGATGTACGTCATGGTCACCAAGAGCTACCGGGCCGCCTACGAACGGAGCCTGGAACATCCCGCAGAGTTCTGGCTGGAGGCCGCGCGCGGGATCTCCTGGCAGACGCCACCGCGGCAGGCCCTCGATGCGGGCCGGGCGCCGCTCTACGACTGGTTTCCGGACGGGGTCCTGAACACGTCGTACAACGCCCTCGACCGGCACGTCGCCCAGGGCCGGGGCGAGCAGGACGCCCTGGTCTACGACTCTGCGATGTTGGGCACCCGGCAGAGCTACACCTATGCGGAGCTGACCGACCTCGTGGCCCGGTTCGCCGGTGTCCTGCGCCGCAGCGGCGTCGGCAAGGGCGACCGTGTGGTGATCTACATGCCGATGATCCCCGAGGCGGCGATCGCGATGCTCGCCACCGCACGGCTCGGCGCCGTGCACTCGGTCGTCTTCGGCGGGTTCGCCCCCAAGGAACTTGCCGCCCGCATCCGTGACGCGGCCCCGGCGGCGGTGGTGACGGCGTCCGGCGGCATCGAGCCGTCGCGCCGGATTGAATACCTGCCCGCCGTCGCCGAGGCCCTCGGCATCGCCGGCGCCCCGGACACGCCCGTCCTGGTCAAAGCCAGGGAGGGCTTCGGTTCGTCGGTTTCCTCCATGGCGGCCGGGCACCCCGGGTGGCTCGACTGGGATGCCGAGATGGCTTCCGCCGAGGCTGCCGCCCCGGTGGACGTCGCGGCGACGGACCCGCTGTACATCCTCTACACCTCGGGCACCACCGGCTCGCCCAAGGGCGTGGTGCGGGACAACGGCGGCCACGCCGTGGCCCTGAAATGGACCATGGAAAACCTCTACGACATCGGCCCCGGCGACGTCATGTGGACCGCCTCGGATGTCGGCTGGGTGGTGGGCCACTCCTACATTGTGTACGGGCCGCTGCTGGCCGGCGCCACCACCGTGCTGTACGAAGGCAAGCCGGTGGGCACGCCCGACGCCGGCGCCTTCTGGCGGGTCATCCAGGACCACAAAGTCAACGTGCTGTTCACGGCGCCGACCGCGCTGCGGGCCATCCGCAAGGCCGACCCGGAGGGCCGGCTCCTGGACAAGTACGATATTTCCAGCCTGCGCACCCTGTTCGCGGCCGGCGAGCGGCTGGACACCGACACCTTCCACTGGGCCTCCCGGGTGCTCGGTGTTCCGGTGGTCGATCACTGGTGGCAGACGGAGACGGGCTGGGCCATCTGCGCCAACCCCCGCGGCCTCGGCGGACTGCCGATCAAGGCCGGCTCGCCCAGCGTCCCGATGCCCGGCTTCAAGCTCAACATCGTCGACGGCGCGGGCGGCGACGTCGAGGCCGGCACGGAAGGCAACATCGTCCTGGGCCTGCCGCTGCCGCCCGGCACCCTCACCACGCTCTGGCGCAACGACGACCGCTACATTTCCTCCTACCTGCAGGCGTTCGAGGGCTACTACGCCACCGGCGACTCCGGTTACCGGGACGAGGACGGCTATGTCTTTGTCATGGGCCGCACCGACGACATCATCAACGTCGCCGGGCACCGGCTCTCCACCGGCGCCATGGAACAGGTGATCGGCCAGCACCCGGCGGTCGCCGAATGCGCCGTGATCGGCCTCGCCGACCCGATCAAGGGCCAGCGTCCCAGCGGCTACGTGGTCCTCAAATCCGGAGTGGACGTTGAGGAGGACATCCTGGCCAAGGACCTGATCGCCCTGGTCCGGCGCGACATCGGGGCCGTGGCGGACTTCAAGCACGTCACTGTGGTGGACGCCCTGCCCAAGACCCGCTCGGGAAAGATCCTGCGCAAGACCATGCGCCAGATCGCCGACGGCGAGAACTACGTGGTGCCCTCCACGATCGAGGACGCCGGCGTGATCGAGGCGCTGCTCGAGACCCTGCGCCCTGCCGCTACCGAGTAGCGGGGGAGCCTTGTGGTCTAGTGATAGTCGCCGGCCCGTTCGCGGGCGATTTCCAGCAGGGTGGAGTGGAAGGCCACCTCGGCCGGGGCGTAGACCTTGTCCTCCCGCTGAGCCAGCAGTATCCTCCGCAGCGGGGCAGCGGAACCCAGACTCAGCACCTTCACATCGGGATGCTGAAGTGCCACGGCGGTCTTGGGCACCATGGCCACGCCCATTCCCACGCTGACCATGGCCTGGGCCTCCTGGTAGTCGTTGGCCAGGAAGGCAATCTCCGGTTCAAACCCGGCGTCGTGAGCGGAACGCTGCAGCACCTCCACGACGGGGTGGGCCTCGGCGCGCACGATCCAGGACTCGTTGCGCAGGTCCTCCATGCTCACCTGTTCCCGCTCGGCGAGGGGGTGGCTGCGGGCCACCAGGATAACGGTGCTCTCCCGGAATACCTCGGTTACGCGGATGGAATCGTCCCGGAACGGATTCCAGGGGTAATCCCAGAGCAGGCACAGACCCGTGACCCCGGACTGCAGATCTGCGACTAGTTCATCGAAGCGGGCGCTGCGCAAAGAGAGGCTGATGGCCGGGTAGCGCTTCTTAAAGGTCCGGATGACTATGGGCAGGAAGGATCCGGCCAGGGTTGGGAATGTCCCCACGCTCAGGGACCCGCGTCTGAGGCCGGCAATCTGGCCCAGGTCGGACCGGGCTGCCTGCATCTGCCAGACAATCTTGCGTGCGTGGCCGGCCAGAACCTGGCCGGCCTCGGTGGGCACCACCCCGCGGGAGCGACGGGTGAGCAGGGGCTGCCCCACCTCCTGTTCGAGCTTGCGCAACTGCTGGGAGACGGCCGAGGGCGTGTACATCATCAACTCGGCCGCCGCTGTGATGGAGCCCTGCTCCACGACTTCCAACAGGAGCGCCAGCCGCCTTATGTCGAACAAATCCTGACCTTCGTCGTTAAGCAACGCTTCACCCTTCTTCGCCTTTGGTTCATTCCCTGCTGGGGCGGGGCCTCCATTGAGAACTTCGAGCCCTATTCCTGGCAACGGACGCTTAGGAGTCGAGGAATAACCCTCCAGCAGTCCATGATTTAAGCAATTCTACATGCCCCTGAAAAAATCCAACATTGTCTAAAATTGTGATCTGGCTCAATCTCTTTTCAGGTCCTCATTCAAGTCTGAGGCACGAGGAGAAGCGGGAATCACCATGAAGATCGAAGCCCAATGGATGCGCGGAGGCACCAGTAAGTGCTGGGTGTTCGAAGCGGAGCATCTCCAGGCGGGGGGCACCAGCCTCGATGTGCTGCTGCCGCGGCTGTTTGGCAGCCCGGACCCGCGCCAGATCGACGGCGTCGGCGGCGCCACCTCGACCACCAGCAAGGCCGTGATCCTGCACCGGCCCGTCAGTGGCGACGTCGACGTTGAGTACACCTTTGCCCAAGTGGGCGTCGAAGAGGCCGCGGTGGACTGGGGCAGCAACTGCGGGAACGGCTCGGCGGTGGTGGGTCTGTACGCCATCGAGAAGGGCTGGGTGCTCCCAAACGGAGACGTCACCCGGATCGTCACCCGCAACACCAACACCAACCAAATCATCGTCCAGAGTGTGGCGACCCCTGCCGGAGCCCTGGCCTCCGTTCCGGACGCCCGGATGCCAGGCGTACCCTTCCCCGGCTACGCTGTGGGGCTCGGCTTCCAGGACCCTGCCGGCAGGACCACCGGTGCGCTGCTGCCCACCGGAGCGGCCACTGACACCCTCACCGCCGGCGGAACCTTCTGGACCGTGTCGATGGTCGACGCCGGAGCGCCCGTGGTGATCGTCAACGCCGAAGAGCTGGGCCTGGACCCGGCCAGATACGACAGCTGGCGCGCCGGAGTGGAGCTGCAGCTGGATACCCTGGAGCAGATTCGGCGTCAGGCGGCGGTGCGGATGGGGCTGGTCCGCACGACAGCCGAAGCGGCCCGGGCCATCCCCAAGCTCGCCGTTGTCGCCGCGCCGACCCAGGCCGACCCCGGCTGCGACGCCAACGTCATGATGCTCTCCATGGGCAAGCCCCACCCGGCCCTGGCCATCACCGGCAGCATCGCCCTGACCTTGGCCGCCCGCACCCCCGGCACCGTGCTGCACACCATCACGGGCGACTCCCTGGGGAGCACGCTCCGGCTCCGCACCCCCGCCGGGGTCATTGAGACCTGGAGCGAGGAGCACGACGGGACGCTCCTCGTAGGCGTCGACCGCACAGCCCGCACCATCGCCACAACCATCATCCATCTCCCCGAGGTCCCCGGCAGCGCCGTCGCTGCCTCCCTCGCGGGAGCCACCCGCTGAGGAGACCATCATGACCAAGACTGAGCACCGCACCGCTGTCGCTGCGGACGAGACCCGGGACAACGACGCCCCGCGTCCAACCCGTCGCCGCCGAATCCTACTGGCGGCGGCGGCCGCCGGGTTCGCGTTCCTGGCTTTGATTGCGCTCGTGCTGGGGGGTGATATCTTCAACCCCTCGGCCACCCCGCAACCGGAGCACTCCATGACCGCTGTCCAAATCATCCCGCTCGTCATCCTCGTCATAATGTTCATCGTCGCCACAAAATGGCCGCTGAACATCGGGGTGATGGGGCTGGTCGCCTCCTTCGGCGTCGGCTATTTCATGCTCGGAATGACGGACAAACAGATCCTCGAAGAGTTCCCCGCCAGCATTGTCGTGACGATCATCGGAGTCACCTATTTCTTCAGCATGGCCCAGCGGAACGGCACCATCGACATCATCGTCCAGACCTGCGTGCGCCTCGTCAGGGGCAAGACTATGCTGCTGCCCTGGGTGTTTTTCCTGATCGCTGCTGCGCTCACGTCCCTGGGCACCTTCTCACCGGCCGCCGTTGCGCTGCTGGCACCGGCGGCCATTGGATTCGCCTACGAGTCCCGGATCCATCCCGTACTGATGGGCGCATTTATCATCAACGGAGCGCACGCCGGCGGCTTTTCCCCGCTGTCTGTTGCCGGTGTGCTAGTGCACGATATCGCTCTGAAGAACGGATTTCCCATCTCCCAGGGCGCACTCTTTATTGCAAGCTTCGCTCTGAATCTCATTCTCTCCGTGCTCACTATCGTCCTGTTTGCCCTCCTGGGCAGGCTGCGAGACGGCGAAGGCGGCCAGCATGCCGACGTCGACACCGCCCGGACCAGCCGTCCTGGCGGGCAACAGATCCTCACGCTGGCACTGATCGCGGTGATGCTCGTGTGCACCCTGGGGTTCCACCTGCCGATCGGCTTTGTGGCGCTCTCTGCCGGACTCCTGTTGGCGCTGGTAAACATCAGGGAACACCAAACGTTTATAGGCGGCGTCTCCTGGTCCACCGTTTTGCTGGTGGCCGGCATGATCACCTATGTCTCCCTGCTCCAGCATGTTGGCGTCATTGATACCCTCGCCGAGCAGGCTCTGGCGCTGGGCGCACCGCTGCTGGTGGCGCTGGTCCTCTGTTACGTCATTGGCGTCGGCTCAGCCTTCGCCTCCTCCACGGCGTTGTTGACCGCGTTCATTCCCCTGGCCGGTCCGCTTCTGGCTACCAGCTCGCTGAGCGCCTCAGGAACGGTCGCGGCGCTGGCGATCGCGGCCACGGTGGTGGATGTCTCGCCCTTCTCCACCGACGGTGCACTGGTCGTCGCCAACGCCCGCGACGACGATAGGCAGCGAGTCTACCGGCAGCTAATGGCCTATGCGGGGGGAGTGGTGCTCGTAGCCCCGGCCCTCGCCTGGGTCCTGCTGGTCCCCACCGGCATCATGTAACCGCACGGCCAACGGCGACGCGGCTGCCTGGTCCAGGCCGACCCCGCCGCATTGAATGAAGCCTTCGGTTGCGGCACGTAACCACGAAGAAGGCCTGGACACAGAGTCCGCCAGCACCAGACCGCAGTGGGGCGGCGAATGATGATCACCCGGATCATCGCCTATTCGCAACGCGCGCCGCCCCACTGCCTTGGCACTTCAACAGCGACCGCATGGCATTAACCGGAATCATTGCCGTCAAGTGCCCCTCGATGGCGGGAACGGGGGAGCGGCAGGCCTACGTCTGCGGCCGGTTCCAGCGGTATTCGTTCTCCGGCCGGCCGGGGGTGCCGTAGCGGGCCGCGCGGGAGACTGTGCCGGCGTCGGCGAGGTACTCGAGGTAGCGCCGGGCGGTGACCCGGGACATGCCGAGCGACTCCATGACCTCGCTGGCCGACACGGCCCCGGCCTGGTGCTTGATGAAGTCCTTTACTGATTCCAGCGTGGAGACGGACAAACCCTTGGGCAGCGACACTTCGGAGGGGGCCCGCAGGCTCGCGAAGGCCTGGTCCACATCACTTTGGGAGGCCCCGGTCCCGGGCTTTCCCGTCCGGGGCGAGGCCAGTTGCTCGCGGAACTGCCGGTAGCTGGCGAGCTTGTCCGCGAACGTGGCGTAGGTGAACGGCTTGATCAGGTACTGGACCACGCCCGTGGCCACCGCGCTGCGGACGATGTTCAGCTCCCGCACGGCGGTGATGGCGATAATGTCCGCGAACAGTCCCGCCGCCCGCATCCGGCGTGCGATGTCCAGCCCGTGCAGGTCCGGCAGGTTCATGTCCAGCAGGACCAGCTCCACCGGATTGCCGGCCGCGGAGAATTCGGTGAGCAGGCGCAGGGCGGACTGCCCGTCGGGCGCGCAACCGGCCAGGGTGAAACCGTCCAGCCTCTCGATGTAGGCGGCGTGCGCCGCGGCAGCAATGGGCTCATCTTCGACGACGAGCACCCGGATCTCGCTCATGGCTGTCCCTCTGTTGTGACCGGCGGTGTTGTGACCGGCAGCGTGACGCGGAAGAGTGCTCCGGCCGGGCTGGTGATTGTCATGGTACCGCCCAGCCGCTGCACGGACTGGCGGACCAAGGCCAGGCCGAGGCCGCGTCCGAACGGTCCCGGGGTCTTGGTGCTGAAGCCGTGCCGGAAGACGTCCTCCACGGCCGCCGGGTCGATTCCGGGACCGCTGTCCTCCACCGTGATCTCCAGGGCGGAACCGGTGGTCTCGACGGTCAGCTCCACGAGCCTGGGTGCCGGCGCCTCGGCCGCGGCGTCGATGGCATTGTCCAGCAGGTTCCCCAGGATGGCCACGAGGTCCTGCACGGCCAGCCCCGTCACCGCCGTCGAACCGCCGGTATTAAGGGTCAGTTCGACGCCGCGTTCGTTTGCTTCGGCTGCCTTGCCCATGATCAGGGCCCCGAGCACCGGTTCCTCGATGGAACTCACCAGGTCATCGCTCAGGCGCTGGCTGAGTTCCAGATCCTTGGTGGCGAAGTCCAGCGCCTCGGGACCCCGGCCCAGTTCCATGAGCGAGACGATGGTGTGAAGCCGGTTGGCGTGCTCATGGGTCTGGGCGCGGAGCGCGTCCGAGAGCGTGCGCATGGTCTCGAGTTCACTGCCCAGGGATTCGATTTCGGTACGGTCCCGGATAGTGGCAACGGTTCCGTAAACAGGAGCGCCAGAGACGGCAGCGCCTGACACCGCTCCACGCTGGCGGGCGCCGGCAGACTCGGGTCCCACCGCGGGGCCCTGGTTGACCACGAGGATCCGCGAGCCGGTCAGGTGGATCTCATCCAGGGCGGTCCGCCCCGATTCGAAGAGCTCCTTGAGGCTGGGGGCCAGCGGCAACTCCGCGAGGGAGGGCGCCGCCTGGCGCCCGCCCCCCGCAGCGCCGGCGCCGTCCGCGCCGGAAGGGGGAACGCCGTCGGCGGACTGTTTCCTCAGCCCGAGCAGTTCGGCGGCCTGGTCGTTATACATCACCACTTTGCCCTTGGGATCGATGAGGATCACGCCCTCACGCACCGAATGCAGCACCGATTCGTAGTACGCGAAGAGCTGGCCCAGCTCTTCCGGGCCCCAGCCGCGGGTCACCCGGCGCAGGTACCGGCCCAGGAGCCAGGCCGCCGCCGAACCGCCGGCCAGCAGCGCCAGGCTGATGGCCAGCAGCGCCGGGAGCCGGCCGGAGAGTGCAACGTCCACCGTCCGGACCGTCACGCCCGCGGCCACGAGCGCCCGGACCTTGCCGTCGGCATCCTTGACCGGGGCGATGGTGCGCACCGACGGGCCGAGGGTACCGGCCATGACTTCCGTGAACACCTGGCCGTGGAGGGCCGCGTCGATGGAGCCGATATACGGTTTGCCCAGTTCCTCATCGCGCGGGTGGGTCCAGCGAGTGCGGTCCGGGGCCATGATCGTGACGAAATCCGCGCCGGCGTCGTTCATGATCTCCAGGGCATACGGCTGCAGCAGGGCCGTGGGATCGGCCGTGTCCGCCGCCGCCAGGACGAAGGGGGCGTCGGCGACGGTGGTGGCGATGCCGGCCATCCGGCGTCCGGCCTCGTCGTAGGCGTGATCGCGCGCGTCGATGAACACCGCCGTGCCAACGATCGCCGTCAGGGCCACCACGAACAGCAGATTGGCCGCAAACAGCCTGCGGGCGATGCTCCAGCGCCGGATCATCAACACCTTCCATGACCAATATGAACGCAAGGGTGATGCGCGTCACCTTCTCATCAATGATGGGGTTACACGCAAGAAGGACAAGAGCGGACCACAGCCAGGACCGCACCAAGTCCAGCCTATCCAAGGAGAACACCATGGCCTCTCAACGAGGAGAGTCAGCAGCACCGGCCGCCGCTCCGGCCAAGAAGCGCAAGGGACTGGACAAGTCCCACTACCTCTACATCGCAGTCATCGTAGCCGTGATTGCGGGTGCCGTTATCGGTCTGCTGTTCCCCGAGGTCGGCAAATCCCTCAAACCGCTCGGCGACGGCTTCATCAAACTCATCAAGATGATGATCGCGCCCGTAATCTTCTGCACAATCGTGCTGGGCATCGGCTCCATCGCCAAGGCCGCCACGGTCGGCAAAGTCGGCGGCCTCGCGCTCGCCTACTTTGTGGTCATGTCCACGTTCGCCCTGGGGATCGGCCTGGTGGTCGGCAACCTGATCCACCCGGGCGAGGGCCTCAAGCTCGCCCCCTATGATCCGAACAAGAAGGCGGCAGTCGACAGCACCGTTGACTTCCTGCTGGGCATCATCCCGGGCGACATTCCCGTGTTGCCGACTCTCCTCGCCGCGATCCTGGTCGGCTTCGCGCTGCAGAAGATGGGCCCGCAGGGAGCCCCGATCCTCAAGGCCGTCGGTTACGGACAGGCCCTCGTGTTCCGCATCCTCATCATGATCATGTGGCTGGCCCCGGTCGGAGCCTTCGGCGCGATCGCAGCGGTGGTCGGTGCCACCGGCTTCCAGGCCATCATCAGCATGGCGACCCTGATGGGCGCCTTCTACATCACCTGCGCCCTGTTCATCGTCGTGATCCTCGGCGGTTTGCTCAAGGCGGTCGCGGGCGTCAGCATCTTCAAGCTCATGAAGTACCTCGGCCGCGAATACCTGCTGATCTTCTCCACGTCCTCCTCCGAAGCCGCGCTGCCCCGCCTGATCGCGAAGATGGAACACCTCGGCGTGTCCAAGCCGGTCGTGGGTGTCACGGTCCCCACCGGCTACTCCTTCAACCTGGACGGGACCGCCATCTACCTGACCATGGCCGCGCTGTTCGTCGCCAATGCCATGGGTACGCCGCTGGACCTGGGCGCCCAGGTTTCCCTGCTGGTCTTCATGATCATCGCCTCCAAGGGTGCCGCCGGCGTCACCGGCGCCGGGCTGGCCACGCTGGCCGCCGGACTCCAGGCGCACGCACCCCAACTGCTGGGCGGTGTGGGCATGATCGTCGGCATCGACCGGTTCATGTCCGAGGCGCGCGCCCTGACCAACTTCACCGGCAACGCCGTCGCCACAGTGCTGATCGGCACCTGGGTCAAGGAGATCGACGGCGGACGCGTGGACCGTGTCCTCGCCGGTGCCGAGCCGTTCGACGAAGAGACGATGCTGGCCGACCACTCCGGTGCACAGGACGCCGAACAGCCGGCACAGCCGGCACAGCCGGCACAACCGGTCCTGGCGCACGCCTGACCGCACGCCTGCACCTTCCCGGTCGCGGCCGCGATCCCCGGCCCCGGCCGGACGCAATACCGCTCGGTGACGCCCAAGCGCCCGGCAGCCCAGCGGCCGGGCGCTTGGGCGTTCGGATCAGCCCTCGTCGGCGCCGAACGGGGTGACCACCGTGCGGCGGGGCGTGCCGGCGTCGTCGTAGTTCAGGGTGCTGACGCGGACGCCGTACAGCGCCGAAAGCTGCGCATCGGCGAGGAGCGGACCGGCAGGCCCGGTCACCACACCCTGGGCGCCCATGAGGACCACCGAGTCTGCGAGGAACAGGGCGTGGTCCGGGTGATGTGTGCTCACGAGCAGCGACATCCCGGTCCGCACAAGTTCCCTCAGGAGCTGTAGGACCCTGACCTGGTTCTTCAGGTCCAGCCCGGTGGACGGCTCATCCAGGACGAGGAGCCGCGAACCGCCGGCGATGGCCCGTGCAATGAGGATCAGCTGCTGCTCGCCCCCGCTCAGGGTCGGAAACAGCCGGTCGGCCAGGGCGGCGATCCCCACCCGGTCCATGGCGTGAAGCGCGGCGGCCCTGTCCCGGCTGCCGGGGGAGCGGAAGACGCCGATGTGGCGGGCACGGCCCATGACCACCATGTCCAGGGCGGGGTAGCCGAACGTGCTGCCGCGCGCCTGGGGAACATAGCCGGCCGTCTCGGACCTGCGCACCGCACCCTCCCGTACGGCCAGCATGCCTGCCGCGCAGCGCACCAGGGTTGTCTTGCCGCTGCCGTTGGGCCCCAGAACTGCGGTCACGGTGCCCGGGGGCACCGAGAAGCTGAGATCCTTGAACACCCAGTTCTGCGGTGAATAGCCAAACCCGGCCCCGCGCAGCTCAAGCACCGTCCCAGATCCTCTCCCGGTTCCGGCGCAACAGTACGAAGAAGACCGGTGCCCCGATCAGGGCGGTCAGGACGCCCAACGGGATTTCCCCGGCCGTGGCGGTGCGCGCAATGGTGTCGATGGCGATCAGGTAGGCCCCGCCCAGCAGGAATGAGACCGGCAGCAGCACGCGGTGGTCCGGGCCCACCCACATGCGTGCGAGGTGCGGGATGACCAGCCCCACCCAGCTGATGACGCCGCTGACGGCGACGGCGCCGGCAACCATGAGGGCCACGGCGGCCAGGACCACCCAGCGCAGGGGGCGCGGACGGAGCCCCAGGGCGGTGGCGTCATCGTCCCCGAGCGAGAGCACATTGATCCGCCACCGCAGGGCCAGCAGGACGACGCCGCCGGCAGCGATCGGAATGAGGGCCACCAGCACTTTCGCCCACGTAGCGGTGGAGACACTGCCGAGCAACCAGAAGACGATTGCGGGCAGGGTGGTGAACGGGTCCGCCAGATACGTCACCAGGGCCACCAGGGCGGAGAAGAACGAGGCCGTGACGATTCCTCCGAGGACCACCATGAGGATGTGGGCGCCGCCCCGCCCGGACGTGATGAGGAAGACGATTCCCAGTGCCAGCAACCCGAAGCCGAACGACCCGCCCACGAGGGCGACGGGGCCCAGGCCCAGCAGCAGGGCCAGGGCACCGCCGAAGGAGGCTCCCGATGAGACACCGATGACCTCCGGGCTGACCAGGGGATTGCGGAACACGGCCTGCAGCGCTGCACCGCCGATTGCGAGGGCGCCGCCGACCAGCAGGGCGAGCAGGACCCTGGGCAACCTGACCTGCAGCACCACGTTTTCCTCGGCCGCGGGAAGGTCCGGGCCGAAGGGAACTATTCGGGAGGCCAGGATCTGTACGACGTGGTCGAGGGGCACGTTGTAGCGGCCGCTGGCGAGGGCCAGCGCGGACACGGCTGCCAGGACGGCGCCTGCGAGCAGGCAGGGACCGATGAGCTGGCGCAGCTTCGATCCCCGGCGGCCGCCAGGGTGTCCCGTGGTCAGAGGCTGGGCCTCACGAAGCATCGAACTGCCGGTAGTTGGCCGAGGTGCCATTGGCTTCGGTCCACAGGATCTTGTCCAGCTCCGACGCCGATGGCCGGTAGCGGTACAGGAAATCGAAGTAGCCGTTTGTCTCGTCCCTCAGCGCGGAGCGGTTGCCGGCAGGGAAACTGACATCGGTGAGCCAGCGCCACATCAGTGGTGACTCCTGGCCGGGGGGATCCCAGCGGTAGCCGCCCAGCGGGACCTTGTAGACGCGGCGGGAGCGCACGGCGGAGACGCTTTGCCACACGGGGTTGCCGTAGACGTCGGCGGGCATCGCGTCGTCGAAGTTACCGAGCAGGATGATCTCCGGATCCCAGGCAAGGACCTGTTCGACGTCCACGCCCACCATGCCCTTGCCCTGGAGCCCCTGCGGGCCGGTGGCGGGGTTGTGTGCCCCGATGAGCTTGATGTAGAAGTCGTTGTAACTGCCGTTCCCGGCCACTTTGAGTCCGCCGCTGAACCTGTTGAAGTAGATGATGCCCGGGCCGCCGGTGCCGCGGGCGGCGGCCTCGGCCTGGATGGCCTTCTGCTGCCCGTCGCTGCGCGCCTTCATCTGCACAGCCCGGTCCGGGCGCCCCAGCATCGTTGCGAAGAGCGCAGTCCACGTGTCCACGTCCTGCTGCGTGCCGGTGTTCGTAATGCCCAGGACCTTCATCCCGGCCTGTTCCAGTGGTGCCGTCAGTTGCGCATCGCTCCACTGGACCACGACGTCGGGGTTCAGTGCCCGGATGCTTTCGACATTGGGCGTGAAGTCGGTCGTGGCAATGTCGTGCGGGATGTTCAGGGCCTCCGGGTACATGGCGCCCATGGCGCCGTCGCGCATCGCCACCCAAGAGGCGTTGTGCATCCCGGCGAGACGGCCGGCGCCTTGGTCGACGGCGGCCAGCAGGGAGGCGGCCGGCATGGGGATGGTCACCACCCGGGTGACCGGGCGGTCGAAACTCAGTACGGTCCCGCGCTGGTCCGTGACCTGGATCCCGGCAGCGCCGGAGGCGGAACCCGGTGGCGCAGTACCTGCAGTGCCTGCTTGTGGCGTTGACTGTGGCGTTGACTGCGGCGGTGTGCCGGCCGGGGCGCAGGAAGCGAGGAACAGCGCCCCTCCGCCGTAGAGAGCCGCTGCCAGTACAGATCGTCGGTTGGCTTCGGGGATGCTCATCGGCCTACCTCCCGGGAAGGACCGCGCGCAACGGCCATTCGCTCCGCGCCGGCCACAGCAAGGATCCCGGTGCGGCATTTCCTCACAGCATCCGCCGAATGCGCAGGGGTGTCAATGCCGGCAACGCGGGCATTGTTCGCCGAGGGGCGCCGGTGCTAGCCTCGCTCATATCCCCTGTGAAACGAGGCCACGGGATGGAAATCAACGGCGCCCAACTGTTTGTCCGCTACGCTTATCCGCCGAATTCGCGGGGCAGTTGCGGGCCGCCTGACAGCGACGCGCTGCTGCACTACGGACAGTCCGGGGTGACCGACGCGGGCCTGCGCGAACTTGCCAAGGGGTTCGCCGGCGCCTGGCCGTACCTGGAGCTCATCGCCGGTGCCACCGGCAACCCGGACCCGCTGGACTACGCAGTGGTGGAGGCCTACTGGGTGGGAAACACGCTGCTGGACACCGTGGGTGTGCGCAGCATCGGCAATTCCATGGAGGACCGCTTCCGCGCACGGACCGGGCATCAGTTCCCGCACCTGATGGAAGGGGTCCTGGCCGGCGGCGTCCCGCACCACAGCTTCCACGTCCTGGAAATCTATCCGTGGACAGGACTCTTGCGCGATGACCGGCGCTCATCCACGGCCCTGAATGTCCTTGACCAATGCCGCATCCGGTGGGGCGAGGTGGTGGCCGTCGAAGGGGACAGCGCCCTCGTGCGCTCGCGGCCCCTTGCGTGGGACGGGATGGGGCTGTCGCTGGGGGAACCGGTGATCGAGACGGCCAAGTATGCCGTGGCCGGGTCCGGCTTCATCGCTGACCTCACGCCCGGGGACATGGTGTCCCTCCACTGGGACTGGGTGTGCGACCGGCTCTCGCCGGCCCAGCTCCACCGGCTCCAGCACTACTTTGCGCGCCACCTCAAGATCGCCAACTCCGGCGTGGAGCACCGCGGCGCCGCGATCGCCCTCGAATAGCGGGCGCCTGCAGTTCCGCCAGTGGGGGGAGTCCAGCCAGTGGGGAGCGAAGGCTACGGGACCGTGTCGGTGGGGTCCGGGCCCCTTCCCATGAGCTCAAGTCCCGTCATCGCACGGTCGGCACCATCCTGATCCACACGCTCCAGGGCGAAGCCCATGTGGATCAGGACCCACGTGCCGCTCGCCAAGGGGCCGTCGTCGAGGAGGCCAATGTTGATTTTGCGCTCCACTCCGGCCACATCCACCAGGGCGAGCTGCCCGTTGTAGCCGTCGATCACTTCGATGATCCGGCCCGGTATTCCCAAACACATCTGTGGTTCCTCCTCAGCCAGCTTCATCCGGAACCGCGCTCGCGGGCGCTGCGCCTGCGTTCGTGATGCGGGCTGTGACCAGGGTGCGGACTGCTTCCACGGCCGCCGGGACGGCACGGGACACGTCCTCGGACAGTCCCATGCCCTCGTCCGTTCGCCCCGCGATGCAGCCGACCAGATAGGTCTCCGGCAGCGATCCGCCCAAAACACGGAGACGGCGGAGGACAGCCAGCGGATCCATGCCATGCGGATCGAAGGCTGGATTGACACGAAGGCCGGCTGGCGTCAGCGGTCCGCCGCTTTCCAGGTCCTCCGTCCGGATCTTCAGGATCCGGAGCGTTCCGGCGCTTGTGCTCCCGTCCGCCGGGGCCGGGAGCACATCCACGAGCACCAGCGCGTCCACCCCGTCCAGGAGATCGTAGGCGAGGTGCAGCCCGCGGATCCCGTAGTCCCGCACCTGGACCTCCTCCGGCGCCCAGCCGGGCAGGCCGGAAACCTCCTCGGCCAGTCGGCGGGCGACGGCCGGTCCAAATCCGTCGTCGCGAAGGAACACGTTCCCCACGCCCGCGACGAGAACCCCGCTCACGCCGGGCCTCACATGCTCCGCATGCGCACGTAGCGTTTGATGTCCGGAATTGAACGCAGGCCGACGACGGCTGCCGCCAGGCCCGCGGCCAGCAGGAGCACGACTGTCATGATGCCCAGAGCTTTCATGGTGATGGTTCCTTTCCGTTGTCCGGGGCCGGTGCCGCGGCGAGCGGCACGAGTTCCTCGGGGGCGAAATACAGATACCGGCCGTACCACTCCTGCAGTTCGGCGGCGGGGTCGGCCTCGAGGACCACCGCGACGTGCGTTCCGCCGTCGACGTCGAAGTGGACTCCGGTGACACGTCCCGCCTTACCGGCGAAGAAGAGGTCCTGGGCGTCGGCGCGGCGCAGCGGAACAACCCGCACCCGGCTGCCGCGTGAGATCGGGACGCCGTCGATGAAGACGGTGTCCGATTCCGGATCCACGGCAGCGTCCCGGGCGGGATCCCACCACGGCGTGCCGGCGTCGGTGCCCGCGTCGGCGCCGCCGGGAACTGAAAACTCGGGAACGGAGAACTCAGGAACGGAAAATTCCTGATAGTCCGGGACTGAGGGGCCAGGGAAGCCGCCGCCTCCGATCCTCCCGGGTCCGCGCGGCTCCGCCAGTTGCACGGCATCGTGCGGATTCCGCAGGATGCCGTGCAGCTGCTCGAGTTCCTCTGAGGTCATGTTTTCGCAGCGTTCGATGATTGCCGCGGCCCGGGCATCGGTTGACCGGGCTTCCGCCTTTTCCTCATCGGTCAGGGTGAGCACCCGCAAGGTCAGGATTTCATCGATCTCCGTCGCATCGAACAGTTCCACGGTACTTTCCGGTGCCACCGCCGGATGGTCATAAAGGATGATCGGGGAAAGGAGCAGGACATCACGCTGCCCCTCGGGGCCGGCGAGCACGGGCCAGCAGCGGTGCTGGCTGCACGAAGCCGCCGCCTCCGCCGCCCATCCCGGCGGATCGATCACCGACAGGAAGTCGGCATCGTGGACGGCGAGCAGGACATGGGCTCCGATGAACGAGTACTCGATCGCAGAACGCTTGTCGGCGGTCGCTGCCGCCGCGTTCTCCACCGTGACCCTGAGCCGCCACAGCGGACCGTGGGCCGGCTCGGTTGCGGCATCGGCTTCGGCAGCCCGCCCCGGCGCCGCCACTTGCGTCGCCATCAGGCGCACCTCGCCACGAAGATCCCGGCGCCGGCGCACGAGCCTGCCGGCGGTGGTGCCGGCGGAGTCCAGCACGGGCTCGATGTCCTCGCTCGCCGGCACGTTGACCTGGGCGCACACGCCCGCGGCGAGCTGGCCGAGACTGTACGGCCCGAGGGTGATCTCCTGATCCGTTGCCTCGTCCCAGCTGAGCCACCGGGAAGCGCCGACGGTGAGTTCGTCGACGGGCGTGAAGCCGCCTTCATCCGCGCGTTCGGCGGACCGTCTCTGGAGGTGCAGGAAGCGCAGATGCACGTCGACCCGGGCGGCGGGTCCCGGCTGGAGGAGGCAATCCGCTGCCATGTCCGGCTCTTCGCCGGCACCGGACTCTGCCGCGCCCGGCGGCCCGAGCACCCCGAACTGCCAGCGGGCCTGGTTCTTGGCGGAGGAAGCGCGGTAGGGGTACAGGAGGTACCCCTCGTAGAGGACGGCATCGGCGACGGCGCGTGCCAGACTGAGCCCGGTGTTCACGGTACCGGGTCACCCGCCCCGGCCAGCAGCCCCTCGATTGCGGCTTCCCAGGAAATCAGGCCGTGGACCGCCTTGTACCTGGCCAGGGCCGCGAGGACGTCGCGGTCCAGACGGATCCACCCCTGGTTCGGGAAGAATGCGTTCATCAGCGAGCGCCAGGCCGCCACGGGCAGGTCGTACCTCGATTCCCGGTCCCAAGGAACCTGCTCGACGCCGAAGCCCGCCGAGCCGCGCGTGAAAACCGTCCCGGAGAAGAGGAACTCGAGCGGAACCGTCCCGTCCCGCAGCGAGCTCAGGTATTTTGCTGCGGCGACCTCGAAGTCGAACGTGCAGGGCAGCGGCAGGTCAACGTCGACGCTGTCCGCAAATCCCTGGACCAGGACGCCGCTGTGCATCCAGATGAAGGGCCTGAGCGTGGTGGGCCACCGTCCGCGGCTGCCAAAGAGTTCCAGCAGCCCGGCTTCCTCGTCGGCGTTGTAGCCGCGGCGCTGGGCCAGGATCCGCACCTGGCACCGCAGGGCCATGGCATGGACGGCGGCGCCGCTTTTCTCCTGGACCCGCAGGCGAGCGGTCAGCTGGGGTGCGGCCGCATAGGGCTCCGGGGCGATGTCCAGCACGCTGAATTCGAGCTCAACCATGGCGTCCCTCCGGCTCTGCCGCGGCGGGGGCGGGCCTGCTGCGGCTGCTGATCCGGTCGAAGAATCCCGCGAGCTCCTGGCGGGACTCCTGGCCGCCGTCGAAGCCCTTCCACACCCGCCGCAGGCGGCCCACCAGCTCGTAGCACGCATCGATGGGGACCAGGTGGCAGTCCGCCCGTTCCCGGTCGGGGCCGGGGGAGCGGATCAGCAGGGCCTCCGTGTCAGGGGCGAGCACGGTGATGGCCGGGTTGGCCGCCTGGACCGAGGCCCAGGCGTCCAGGGGAAGTTCCGACTCCGTGGCGCCGGCAGGGCTCGGATAGAAGGCGGCAGTCCGGCCAAGGGCCGAGTTGAAGAAGAAGAAGGCCAGCCCCACCGGGATTTCCAGCTCGTCCCACTGGGCCTGGCCGAGCTCGAAGGGTTCGAACGAGAGGTAGCGGTCGGGGACGGAACGGTAGCGCAGATGGGCCGACGAGTCCGTGAACAGCAGATAGCAGGGCCGGCACGTGCACAGCAGGGAGCGGCTCTCCAGATCCACCACGTGCTGGTGGGCGTCCGGGATGGGCTCTGCGCACATCTCGCAGCGCTCGCCGGCAGTCTGGGCCGGGCGGGTGGAAGCTATCCGGCGGAGCACGGCGAGCGCCGATGCGCTGTTGGCTCCGGTGCTGTTGATTCCGGCGCTGTTGATTCCGGCGCTGCCGGCCGGCTGGTTCCCGGTTCCCGTTGGCGCCGTCATGCCCGGCTCCGTTCCCGTGCCGCGGCGTTCATGTGCCGGCCTTTCACAGCGGGTCCGCGGTGGTGGGGACGGCCACCGAGGGAACGCCGTCGCGGAGCAGCAGCGGGAGGGGATCGAGATGCAGCCCCTTGTCCTCGAGGCAGGCCCCGGCCTTCCGGACGTCGAAGTGGCTGCGGCAGTGCGGGCAGCGCAACAGCCCCCCGCCCACGGGGGCCGCCAGCGCCCGCTGCAGCGAGGCGCCCGGCATGGAGTGGGTGCACCGCGGGCAGCGGTCCACGAACGCGTAGACGTCCGGGCCGATCCGGCACGTGAGCACTTCCACGCCCCCCACCAGGAATCCCGCCACGGCTCCGGACTCCAGCTCAGCGAGGGCCGGGACCGCCTGCCACGTGCCTGAGGCCGGCAGGCCGGCGTCGGGGACCGCCCAGTCCGGCGCGGCACTGCGAGTGCCGGCGTCGGGTGGGCCGCCCAGCCTGTCCAGCCGCGTGCGCAGGGCGCCGACCGGGATGAGGGCGGGAACGGCGGCGGGAGCCGCCTCCTCCACTTCGATGCCGGTCACCTCGGGCGCCGCGGATTCGATCGCGTCCTCGACGGCGAGCTTGAGCGTCACTGACGACGACGGACAGCCCTGGCAGCTGCCCAGCAGCCTCAGCCGGACGACGCCTTCTTCGCTGATGTCGAGCAGTTCCACGTCCCCGCCGTGCGAGCCGAGGTAGGGCCGGACGGAGTCGAGGGCGCCGGCGACCCTGCCGGGCAGGTCTACGGGGTGCAGCCCGTGGATCAGGAGCAGGCCGGACACCAGCGGGTCGGACGTGAGGGCGGAGACCGTTCCGGGCCCGAGCACACCCTGTGAATCGAGCACGTGCAGGATTCGTTCCAGCCCGGCGCCGTACAGCTCCGTCACCTGCCGGACGAGTTCCTCTGCCCGCTCCCGGGCCACCGGACCGCCGGAGCCCAGCGCGTCCAGGAGGGAACTGATCCGTTCACCTGCCGAGCCCAACAGATTCTCCCGGTCCATGGCGGGCTACTCACCGGTGAGCGACTGCGTGGGGGAGTGCAGCAAGTCCAGCGTCTGCCCGTCGCCGAGGTACATGTGGACGCCGCACGGCAGGCAGGGGTCGAAGCTGCGGACGGTGCGCATGATGTCGATGCCCTTGAAATGATCGCGGTCGTTCTCCTCGAAGATGGGCTGGCCCTGCACCGCGTCCTCATACGGGCCCGGTGTTCCCTCGGAATCGCGCGGGCTGGCGTTCCACGGCGTCGGCGGATAGGGATGGTAGTTGGCGATCTTGCCGTCGCGGATCACCATGTGGTGCGAGAGCACGCCGCGGACAGCTTCGGTGAACCCGCAGCTGATGGCTTCCTCCGGCACCTCAAAGGACTCCCACGTCTTGGTGCGGCCGGCGCGGATCTCCTCGAGGGCCTTTTCGGCGAAGTGCAGTGCGGCGGCGGCCGCGTAAGCCTGGAAATAGGTCCGGGCGCGGTTCCGCTCCAGCGTGTTGCTCCACTGCGGGATCTTCCATTCCAGGGTCACCGGGCCCTTCAGCGCAGTCTTGGGGAGCTCGATCTGGACGCTGCTGCCCGTTGACTTGAGGTAGCCGGTGTCGACGAACCCGGCAAGGGCGGTCGACCAGAGCCGGGCGAGCGGGCCGCCACCGGTATCCAGCGCCAGGTTGCTTTCGCCGTCATTCCACCGCGGCGACATCACCCAGCTGTACTTGTCCTCGAGGTCGCGCTTCTGCGGCCGCGGGTTGGTGTGCTGGTTCCAGGGATGCCGGCGGTCCACCGGGTTGCCCAGCGGATCGCGGGTGACGAACATTTCCTGGTCGCCCCAGTCCTCGTAGTAGGACGAGCCCAGCATGATCCGGATCCCCAGATTGATCCGCACCAGGTCCGTGGTCACGAGTTTGCCGTCCACCACGACGCCGGGGGTGACAAACATCTTCCGGCCCCACTCCGTCATGTCCTTGTAGGCGAAATTGCAGAACTCCGGATCCTGGAAGGACCCCCAGCAGCCCAGCAGGGTGCGCCGCAACCCCACCTGCTCGTACCCGGGCAGGGCAGCATAGAAGAAGTCGAAGAGGTCATCGTGCATCGGTACGACCTTCTTCATGAACTCCACGTACCGCATGAGCCGGGTGATGTAGTCCGTCATCAGCTGGATCGTCGCCACGGTGCCCACGCCGCCGGGGTAAAGCGTGGAGGGATGGACATGCCGTCCCTCCATGAGGCAGAACATTTCCCGGGTCATCCGGCTCACCTGCAGCGCCTCGCGGTAGAACTCCCCGGTAAACGGGTTAAGCGAGCGCATGATGTCCGCGATGGTGCGGTAGCCGTGCTCGGCGGCGTGCGGGGCCGGGGTGTTCTCGGCTTTGGCCAGCACCGACGGGTTGGTTTCGGAGACCATCTTCTCGCAGTAGTCCACGCCGACCAGGTTCTCCTGGAAGATGTTGTGGTCGAACATGTACTCGGCAGCCTCGCCCAGGTTGACGATCCATTCGCCGAGGTGGGGCGGCTTCACCCCGTAGGCCATGTTCTGCGCGTAACAGGAACAGGTGGCGTGGTTGTCGCCACAGATTCCGCAGATCCGGCTCGTGATGAAATGAGCGTCCCGGGGGTCCTTGCCGCGCATGAAGATGGAATAGCCGCGGAAAATCGAGGACGTGCTGTGGCATTCCACCACTTGGTTGTTCTTGAAATCGACCTTGGTGTAGATGCCGAGGCTGCCGACGATCCTTGTGATCGGGTCCCAGGCCATCTCCACCAGGTTCTCGCCCGCGGTACCGTCCGCCGAGGGCATCGGAATCGTCGACGTCATTGCATTGCCTCTCTGCCTAGGGTCCCTACCAGGTCCGCTTGGCGCCGGTCAGCAGATCATTACCGGGTTTGCGCCAGCGGGGTTCCTGGTCCAGCGTGTGCTTCGTGATGTTCCGCAGTGTCCTGATGGTCCTGCCGTACGGCATGACTGACGCGGTCGACAGCTTGCCGCCGGGAGGTTCGTCCATGAACGGCATGAATTTGTCCGGGAATCCCGGCATCGTGCAGCCGATGCAGATGCCGCCCACGTTGGGGCAACCGCCGATTCCGTTCATCCAGCCGCGCTTGGGCACGTTGCACTTGACCACTGGTCCCCAGCAGCCGAGCTTGACGATGCACTTTGGGGACCCGTATTCGGTGGCGAAGTCACCCTGTTCGTAGTAGCCCGCGCGGTCGCATCCCTCGTGCACCGTCTGGCCAAACAGCCAGGTAGGCCGGAGCGCCTCATCGAGGGGGATCATGGGAGCCTGTCCGGTGGCCTGGTACAGCAGATACGTCATGGTTTCGGACAGGTTGTCCGGCTGGATGGGGCAGCCCGGGACGCACACGATCGGGATCCCGGCCTTGGACCGCCAGTCATACCCGAGATAGTCGGGCACCCCCATGGCCCCGGTGGGGTTCCCGGCCATGGCATGGATGCCGCCGTAGGTCGCACAGGTCCCGGCGGCGATGATCGCCGTCGCCTTGGGCGCCAGCCGGTCCAGCCACTCGCTGGTGGTGATCGGCTGTCCGGTGTCGAGGTTGTTGCCGAAGGCCGCCCAGTAGCCGCCCGCGGCGTGCAGCTTCTCATTCGGGATGGACCCCTCCACCACCAGCACGAACGGCTCCAGCTCGCCGCGGTCCGCCTTGCGGAACCACTCGAGGAAGTCGTCGGCGCCTTGCTGCGGGCCGCATTCGAAGTCGATCAGCGGCCAGTGCATGGCAATCTTGGGAAGTCCGGGGAGCGCCCCAAGGGCTATCTCCTCGACGCTTGGCTGGGTTGCCGCCGTCAGGGCCACGGAGTCACCGTCGCAACTGAGTCCGGCATTGATCCACAGGACGTGGATCAAGGTTTCTTCCGCTTTCAATGCAGTAGCTGTAGGCATCGTTGCCTCCTTCGGAGCCCGCCTTGTGGCTGCGGCTCGAATGTTGCGTCAACGGTCAAACGCGTAGTCCGCCAGAGCGCGGCGCACTCCCGGCGGCAGCCGTCGCCAGGTGGGGATTCTTCCGGATCCACTCCAGCCAGCCGTCCATGCCGTCGCCGGTGGTAGCTGACAGGGTCAGGACGTCGACGCCGGGATTGAGCAAGCGCGCTTGGCGCACGCAACGCTCGACGTCGAACTCCACATAGGGGAGCAGGTCTGCTTTGTTGATGATCACCAGGTCGGCAGCCAGGAACATGTGGGGGTATTTCTGCGGTTTGTCATCGCCCTCCGTAACTGAGATCACGACGACCCGGGCCGATTCGCCGAGGTCGAACAATGCCGGGCACACCAGGTTGCCCACGTTTTCGATGAAGAGTGTCGATCCGGGGACCGGGTCCAGCTCACCCAGCGCCCGCTGCAGCATCCCGGCGTCCAGGTGGCAGCCTGCTCCGGTGTTGATTTGGATCACCGGCCGCCCGGTGGACCGGATCCGGTCGGCGTCCAGCGAGGTCTCCTGGTCACCTTCAATGACACCGATTTCCAGTTCGCCGGCCAGTTCCCTGATGGTCCGGACCAGGAGCGTGGTCTTGCCGGCCCCGGGGGAACTCATGACATTGAAGGCCTGGACGCCGCGTCCTTCCAGCCAGCCCCGGTTCCGTGCAGCCAGGAGGTCGTTCTTGGCGAGAAGGTTCTCCTCAAGGGAGATGAGGGTCCGTCCTTCCGCCGCGGGGCTGTGCCCGGCGTCGGCTGTCCCGGGGGACTGGAGATGCTGATGGCCGTGATCGTGCTCGTGATCGTGGGGATGGCCGTGATCGTGCTCGTGATCGTGGGGATGGCCGTGATCGTGCTCGTGATCGTGGGGATGCGGATGTTCGTGCGGGGCTGCAGCAGCGTGCGCAGTGTCGTGCACAATTTCGTGCACAGTTCCGTCGAGGTCCGAAATTCTGGGGCCGGCGTCGTCGCCGCATCCGCACGTCGCACACATGTCTACGCAACCTCCACCGAGGTGACCAGGAGTTCCCGGCCACTGACGACTTCGACATCGGCACTGCCGCAGGGGCAGAGCAGAAACATGTCCTCAAGGACGAACTCGTCGCGGCAGCTGCGGCACCTGGCCCGGCCCTCGGATTCATCGATCGTCAGGGTTGCCCCGGCCAGCGGCGTGTCAGCTGACACGACGTCGAAGCAAAAGCGCACGGCGTCCGGGAGGACGCCGCTCAAGGGTCCGATCCGCAGGTTGACGCCCGTCACGGAGCGGCCACCGGTCCGGTCCAGGACCGCCTCCACAAGACTTTGCGTGATCGAAAGTTCGTGCATGAGCCGCTGCCACCTCGTCGTTTCAATGTAGGCCTGCGGGGTACAAACTTCAATATCTCCGGGGCCGCCGGAGCGCGGGCCCGCCTGCCTGCTTCAGCCCCCCGCTGCGCGCCTGCGGGCCTCGCCCTTGGCGCCCCCCGGGCGTGGCCGGCGGCCCCCCCCCGTCCGGGAGCCCGGAAGCGGCAAAATGAAGCACGACAATCACCGTCATCGAAAGTGTGGATAGATACGTGAGCAGCGAACAGGGTTCAGCAACTCTGGAAGGCACCGAACTCGATCTGGAAGACGCCGTCATGGGCCCCACCGGGCGGCCCCAACGCGACTTTCCGGAGCCCGCGCCGCTGTCCTCCCACGGTCCTGCGCGGGTCATCGCCATGGTGAACCAGAAGGGCGGGGTCGGCAAAACCACGTCCACGATCAACCTCGCCGCAGCCCTGGCCGAATACGGCCGCCGCGTGCTCCTGGTCGACTTCGATCCGCAGGGCGCCCTGTCCGCCGGCCTGGGCACCAACCCGCACGAGCTCGACCTCACCGTGTACAACGTGCTGATGGACCGCAAGGTGGACATCCGCGACGCCATCCAGAAGACCGGCGTGGAAAACGTGGATCTGCTCCCGGCCAACATCGACCTCTCCGCCGCCGAGGTACAGCTGGTCAACGAAGTGGCCCGCGAACAGGTGCTGGACCGGGCCCTGAAAAAGGTCGAGGACGACTACGACGTCGTCCTGATCGATTGCCAGCCCTCGCTCGGCCTGCTCACCGTCAACGCGCTGACCGCCGCCCATGGCGTCATCATCCCGCTGATCTGTGAATTCTTTGCCCTGCGCGCCGTGGCGTTGCTCGTGGAAACCATCGACAAGGTCCAGGACCGCCTCAACCCGCGCCTGCAGGTCGACGGCGTGCTCGCCACGATGTACGACGCCCGGACCCTGCACGGCCGCGAGGTGATTGCCCGCCTGGTGGAGGCCTTTGGCGACAAGGTCTTCGAAACCGTCATCAAGCGCTCGATCAAATTTGCCGACGCCACGGTCGCGGCCGAGCCCATCACTACCTACGCGGGCAACCACGTCGGTGCCGACGCCTACCGCCGCCTGGCCAAAGAGCTGATCTCGCGCGGCGGCGCGCCCTAGCCAGGGTCGTGGCAGGCGCCTTTTCTCCGCCAGCGAATCTCGACATGCCAGCGGAGCTCGACACGCGCGCGGAATCCGCGCGGGCCGCGGGGCCGGAGGGCCCAGCAGAACCGCGCGTCAAAAAGCCCGGATTCGAAGTGCGGCTGGCCAACTTCACCGGCCCGTTCGACCTCCTGCTCGGCCTGATCTCCAAGCACCAGCTGGACATCACCGAGGTGGCGCTGTCCACGGTCACTGACGAATTCATCAAGTACATCAGGGGCCTGCAGCAGCTGGGGGAGGAGTGGGCCCTGGATGAGGCCAGCGAATTCCTGGTGATTGCGGCCACCCTCCTGGACCTCAAAGCGGCCCGGCTGCTGCCCGCGGGCGAGGTTGAGGACGATGAGGACATTGCCCTGCTGGAGGCCCGGGACCTCCTGTTCGCCCGGCTGCTGCAGTACAAGGCCTTCAAGCAGGTGGCCGGCATGATCGGCTCCACGCTCGAGCTTGAGGCCCGGCGCTATCCCCGGCAGGTTGCCCTTGAGGGGCACTTCGCTGCCCTGCTTCCGGAACTGCTGTGGCGGCACACCCCTGCCCAGTTCGCCTCATTGGCCGAGGCGGCCCTCAAACCCAAGGAGGCAGCCCCCACCGAAGTAGGCCTCGCGCACCTGCACGGCGCGCCCGTCAGCGTCAAGGAACAGGCCGAGCTGCTGGGGAACCGGCTGCGGCTGGGCACGCCGCTGAGCTTCCGGGCCCTGATCGCCGACGCCGAATCCACGCTGGTGGTGGTGGCGCGGTTCCTGGCGCTGCTGGAGCTGTTCCGCGACCGGGCGGTGGGCTTTGACCAGCTGCTGCCGCTGGGGGAGCTGACGGTGCACTGGACGGCCGATACCCAGGGGTGGAGCAGCGAAAACCTGAGTGAAGAATACGAGGACCAACCGTGAACGAACGACTCCCCGACGCTGCCCGCGAGGCCGGGCCGGACGTCGCGAGCCTGCCAGGGGGCGCCCGCGCGGCCCTCGAAGCGGTCCTGATGGTGATCGACGAACCGGCCACGGCCCAGGCCCTGGCAGCCGGACTGAACCTGACGGTCGACGTCGTCGAGACCCTGCTGGCTGAACTGCAGCGGGAGTATAACGGTTATACTGTTAATGCCCCGGATGTGGACGATGCCAGTTTGAACGGCTTCAGCGCCACCGCCCGGGGTTTTGAATTGCGGAATATCGCCGGAGGCTGGCGGATCTATTCCCGCGCTGAATTCGCCGAGATCGTTGGCGACTTCGTGCTGGAAGGCCAGACAGCCAGGCTGACGCAGGCGGCGCTCGAAACGCTCGCCGTCATCGCTTACCGCCAGCCCGTATCTAGGGCGCGGGTGTCTGCAATTCGAGGAGTCAACGTTGACTCTGTCGTGCGGACGCTGACGCAGCGGGGGCTGATCGAGGACTCGGGAACCGATCCTGAATCCGGAGCAATCCTGTACCGCACGACGTCGTATTTCCTGGAGCGAATGGGAATCGGCTCGGTGGCGGAATTGCCACAGCTTTCACCCCACCTTCCGGGGCTTGAAGGCATCGAAGAGTTTTACGACGCTGGAAGAATGTAGGCAGGAACAACTGCCTGCGCACGAGTATCCACTAGGGCAGAATCATTTTGCCCAGTCGGCGGGTGTTGTCGGGAGACAGCGGCCGTCGGCCAACAAACGAAGGACGGGTCATGACACAGGCGGGACGCCAGGGTTCACCACGTAACAGTTCGGGACGTAACAGTGCCGGACAAAACTCAGCGCAGGGCTCAGGCCGCGGCGCACAGGGCGGTTCGGGCCGCAGCGGCGGAGCCGACTACAAGGGCGGCGCGGGCCGCAGCTCCCAGGGCGGCGCCGGCCGCAGCGGCGGAGCCGGCTACAAGGGCGGCGGAGACCGCCCCTTCAAGCACCCCAAGCCTCGCGAAGAGGCCTTTATCGATCCGGACCTGCAGGGTCCCGACGGCGCGCCGTCGACTGCCCGCCCGGCTTCCGCTGACTGGAAGTCGAAAGCGCCCTCCGGCAAGGAGGCAGCCCGCAAGGCAGCCGCCCGCAAGCCCGGCTTCGGCAAGGCTCCCGGCACTCCCGGCGCCCTCAAGCCCAAGCCGCGCGTGGGCGCCGGAGCGGCCAAGGCCACCGGTTCCCGCGCCTTCGGCAGTGAACGCTTCGGCCAGAACCTCGGGCCCGTGCGCAAGCCGGCCCGCAAGCGCGGACCCCGCGCCGAGGTGCCGCAGTCTGAGCTGCACGACGCCGACGGCACCCGCCTCCAGAAGGTCATGGCTTCCGCCGGCGTCGCCTCACGGCGGGTCTGCGAGGAAATGATCGCCGAGGGCCGCGTCGAGGTCGACGGCCAGGTGGTCACCGAACTCGGTGTGCGTGTCGACCCGAAGACGGCAGTGATCCACGTCGACGGACTGCGCATCCAGCTGGACGAGAACATGGTCTACATGGTCTTCAACAAGCCCAAGGGCGTTGTCTCCACCATGGAGGACCCGGACGGCCGTCCGTGCATCAGCGACTTTGTCCGCAACCACCACGGCGAACGCCTTTTCCACGTGGGCCGGCTCGACGTCGCCACGGAAGGGCTGCTGCTCCTGACCAACGACGGCGAGCTCGCCAACCGCCTGACGCACCCGTCCTACGAAGTGCCCAAGACCTACCTCGTGCAGGTCCGCGGGCCGTTCCCGCAGGGCGTGGGGGCCGAACTCAAAGGCGGCGTCGAACTCGAGGACGGCATCGCCTCGGTGGACTCCTTCAAGCTCGTCGACTCAACTCCCGGCCACGTGCTGATCGAGGTCGTGCTGCACTCGGGCAAGAACCGGATCGTCCGGCGCATGTTCGACGCCGTCGGCTTCCCCGTGTTGCGCCTGGTGCGCGTCAAGGTCGGCCCCATCGGGCTCGGCGACCAGCGCCAGGGCAGCATCCGCAACCTCGGCAAGCAGGAAGTCGGCCACCTGCTGGCCTCCGTGGGGCTGTAAGCATGTCCGCCTTCCGCACGCACGGCCGCGGCCACTTGAACGGCCCGGTGCTCGTCCTGGGCTCCGGGCTTCTGGGCACCAGCATCGGGCTGGGGCTGCGGGGGCGGGGTGTGGCTGTATTCCTATCAGACCCCTCGCCGACCAACCAGGCCGTCGCCGTCGACATCGGCGCCGGCCTGCCGCTGGCGCGCCTCGAGGGGGAGGCGCCGGAGCTCGTCGTCGTGGCCGCACCGCCGGATGTCACGGCGGACGTCGTTGCCAAGGCGCTTCAGGACTACCCGCACGCCGTCGTGGTGGACATCGCGAGCGTGAAGGCAGGGATCCTGGCCGATCTCCGCAGCCGCGGAGCTGACCTGGGCCGCTACGTGGGCACCCACCCCATGGCCGGGCGCGAGAAATCCGGCCCGGTCGCGGCCCGCGGCGAGCTGTTCACGTCCATGCCGTGGGTCGTGTGCCCGGCGGAGGAGACTCTGCCGGAGTCGCTGCGGGTGGCGCGTGCGCTGGCCGGCGATCTCGGCGCCGTCGTGTCCGAATTCGCCGCCGACGAGCACGACGCAGCCGTGGCGCTCGTCTCACACCTGCCGCAGGTGATGTCCTCGCTCGTGGCCAGCCGCCTGCAGGGCACGCCCCTGCACGCCCTGTCCCTGGCCGGCAACGGGCTGCGGGATGTCACCCGCATCGCCGCGAGCGATCCCACGCTCTGGGTCCAGATCCTGGGCGCGAACGCGGAAAAGGTGGTGGAGATCCTGCACGGAGTCCGCGAGGACCTCAACCGGCTGATCGGCACCCTGGAGGCACCGACCGCTCCCGGCGCCAGGCTGGACCTTGCCCAGCTGATCAGCGAAGGCAACGCCGGCCAGTCCCGGATCCCGGGCAAGCACGGCGGACCCCCGCAGGCATACTCGTGGCTGACGGTGCTGGTGGATGACACCCCCGGACAGATCGCCAAGCTGCTGACCGAGATCGGCGAGATCGGCGTCAACGTCGAAGACCTCCGCCTCGACCACTCTTCGGGGCAGAATGTGGGGATGGTGGAAATTTCCGTCCTGCCCAACAAGCACGACCTTTTGATAGAAGCCCTCAACGACCGTGGATGGCGGGTACTCCAGTAATGACCCAGGAACTCATCGAGACAGTGGACGTGCTCCGTCCCGGAAAAAGCCTTGTGGTTGCCATCGATGGCCCCTCCGGCTCCGGCAAATCCAGCGTGAGCAAGGAGGTGGCCCGCCGGCTGAAACTGGCCTACCTCGACACCGGCGCGATGTACCGCGCCCTGACGTGGTTCTGCCTGCAAAGCGGCACGGACCTGGACGACGGGGCCGCCGTCGAGACAGCCGCCGAGACGCTGCCGCTGGAAATCAGCACGAGCCCGCAGGAAGAGTACGTCCGCGTCGGCGGGCACGATGTCACCCTGGCCATCCGTGAACCCGCTATTTCCGCGGCAGTCAGCGCCGTCGCCACCACCCTGGGCGCGCGGACGGAACTGATCCGCCGGCAGCGCGAGCTGATCGAAAAGCACCACCGCCGCATGGTGGTGGAGGGCCGGGACATCACCACCGTCGTCGCGCCCCATGCCGAGGTGCGGATGCTGCTGACCGCCAGCGAGGAAGCCCGGCTGCGACGCCGCGGCATCCAGTTGGGCGGCAGCCAGAACGCCGAGCAGCTGGCAGCCCAGGTCACGCACCGCGATGCCAAGGACTCCACCGTAGTGAACTTCACCACGGCCGCCGACGGCGTCGTGACCCTGGACTCCTCCGAACTGGACTTTGACGGGACGGTCCAGGCCGCCCTCGACATCGTGGACACCGTGGTCAACCACTCTCCTGTTCCGCTCCGGGCCGTCCACGGTGACTGAGGGGCGCGCCGGACAGCCGGAGACAGCGCCCGACTCCCTGCCCGGCCACTGGACGACGGCGTGGAGCCGGCCCGTGGGCTGGATCCTGGACCACCTCGTCTACCGCACCTCGGTCACCGGACGCTCCAACGTCCCGGCGGCCGGTCCCGTGATCTTCGCGGGAAACCACATCAGCTTCCTGGACGGGCCCGTCATGTTCGGCGCCTCGCCCCGGCCCATGCACATCCTCGTCAAGCAGGAGATGTTCACCGGGCTTCTCGGCCGCGTCCTGGCGGCGTCAGGCCAGCTGCCCGTCGACCGCCGCGGCGGCCGTGCGGCGTTGGCCACGGCCCGGAGCCTGCTCGACGCCGGACGGTGCGTCGGGATTCTTCCCGAAGGCACGCGGGGGAGCGGTGAGGCCGCCGCGATCAACAACGGCGTCGCCTGGCTGGCGCTTAACTCCCGCGCCACAGTGGTTCCCGTGGCCATCCTGGGCACAAGAATCGGCGGCGAACACCTGGACACGGTGCCGTCACCGCGCCGGCGGCTGCATGTCAGCTTCGGCGGGGCCATCAACGTCAGCCGCCGGCCCGGCGAGACCGGGCGTGTTTCAATGGACAGGGCGGGAACCGAAATCCGGGCCGCATTAGCGCGCCATGTCCAGGACTCAGTACTAAGAACCGGGCAGCCCCTGCCCCACGCGGAATCCCCGCATGAACGTCATGAAGCAGTAGCCGGGACGCCGGCAGATCACCACCTAAGGAAAGTGCAATGAGCGATACGACTCAAACCTCCGGCAATTTTGGCGCCGGCGAAGACGAATACACGCCCACCGGCACCGACCAGGTGGCTGAAAACCTTGCCGCCCTGGACGATGACGAAGCGGAACTCCGCGCGGCCTCGCTGCGTGCCGGGCTGGACGACTACGAGCTCGACGAAGACGACGCCGCCCTGCTGAGCGGCCACTTCGACGATGAGGACTTCGACGGTCCGGTCAAACTGGACCCCGTCCTGGCCATCATCGGCCGGCCCAACGTGGGCAAGTCCACCCTGGTCAACAGGATCCTGGGCCGCCGCGAGGCAGTGGTCGAAGACACCCCCGGCGTCACCCGCGACCGTGTCATGTACTCGGCAAACTGGAACGGCCGCAACTTCACCGTGGTGGACACCGGCGGCTGGGAGCACGACGCCCGCGGCATCCACGCCCGCGTGGCGGAGCAGGCCGAGATGGCCGTGGAACTTGCCGACGCCGTCCTGTTCGTCGTCGACTCCGCCGTGGGCGCAACCGCCACGGATGAAGGCGTCGTGAAGATGCTGCGCAAGTCGAAGAAGCCGGTCATCATGGTGGCCAACAAGGTGGACGACTTCGCCCAGGAGGCCGACTCGGCCACCCTGTGGGGCCTGGGCTTCGGCGAACCGTACCCGGTCTCGGCCCTGCACGGCCGCGGCGTGGCCGACCTCCTGGACCACGTCATGGACACCCTCCCGGAGTACTCCCTGATTGAAGGCCTCGAGCGCTCCGGCGGACCCCGCCGTATCGCCCTGATCGGCCGCCCGAACGTCGGGAAGTCCTCGCTGCTGAACAAGCTCGCCGGTTCCGAGCGTGTGGTGGTGGACAACACCGCCGGCACCACCCGCGACCCGGTCGACGAATTCATCGAACTCGGCGGACGCACGTGGCGCTTCGTGGATACCGCCGGCATCCGGCGCCGCCAGCACATGGCCCAGGGCGCAGACTTCTACGCCTCCCTGCGGACGCAGAGCGCACTCGAAAAGGCCGAGGTCGCCGTCGTGCTCCTGGCCGTGGACGAAGTGCTCAGCGAGCAGGATGTCCGCATCCTGCAGCTCGCCGTTGAATCCGGCCGCGCCCTGGTGCTCGCCTTCAACAAGTGGGACCTCCTCGACGACGAGCGCCGCCGCTACCTGGAACGCGAAATCGAGCAGGACCTGGCACACGTGGCCTGGGCCCCGCGCGTGAACATCTCGGCCAAGACCGGCTGGCACAAGGACCGGCTCGTCCCGGCCCTGGACATTGCCCTGGAAAGCTGGGACAAGCGCATCCCCACCGGACGCCTCAACGCGTTCCTGGGCGAACTCGTCGCAGCGCACCCGCACCCGGTCCGCGGCGGCAAGCAGCCGCGCATCCTGTTCGGCACCCAGGCCTCGAGCCGGCCGCCGAAGTTCGTGCTGTTCACCACCGGATTCCTGGATCCGGGATACCGCCGCTTCATCACCCGACGCCTCCGGGAGACCTTCGGCTTCGAGGGCACGCCGATCGAGGTCAACATGCGTGTGCGCGAAAAGCGTGGCAAGAAACGTTAATTCCGACACACCTTGCCGTGACAGCCTGAAATTGTCACAGGCACCCTCCCGGATCGTGTAAGCTTTTGGAGGTGGTTCGGCCGGACTGCTTGGAAGAAAACCTGGAGCGAATCCGGGACGACTTCCGGGCGGAGAACGGTGGAACCAGCGGGCTGTAGCGCAGCTTGGTAGCGCACTTGACTGGGGGTCAAGGGGTCGCAGGTTCAAATCCTGTCAGCCCGACCAACAGCTGAAACCCCGCCATTCCTGATGAAGGAATGGCGGGGTTTTCTGTTTCCCGGACGCGTGGGCTCGCAGTGTTCCGCTATTTCAGGAAACTGCGCGGTGTTCCGCTATTTCAGGAAGCGGGAGGTCCGGCGGTCGGCCAGGATCTTTCCCTTCGTCTGGCACGTCGGGCAGTACTGCAGGGCGGAATCGGCAAAGGAAACCTCCCGGACCGTGTCCCCGCACACCGGACACGGTTCGCCGGTCCGGCCGTGGACCCGCATGTGGCTCCGCTTGGCGTCCTTGAGCTCGTTGGGCGCCTTGCCCTTGGCTTCCGCCACCGCCGTTCCCAGAATGGTGTGGATGGCGTCGTAGAGTCGCTCCACGTCCGTCCGGTCCAGCGACTTGGCGATCGCGAACGGCGAGGTCCTGGCGGCGTGCAGGATCTCGTCACTGTACGCATTCCCAATCCCGGCGATGATGCCCTGGCTCCGCAGGACGCCCTTGATCTGCTGGGAACTGGAACCGAGAATCCCAGCGAAGGCATCGACGTCGAAGTCCGGACTGAACGGATCCGGTCCGAGCGCCGCGATGCCCGGTACGTCGTGCGGATCGCGGACCACGTAGACCGCAAGGCTCTTTTTCGTCCCCGCCTCGGTCAGGTCCATGCCCATCGGGCCGGAACCGCCCGAGAACGTAAGCCGCAGCGCGATGTGACCCTTGCCCATTTTCAGCTGTGCGTCAGTGGGGGAGTCAGTGAAGCGGACCCAGCCGGCCCGCGCCAAGTGGAAGACAAAATGCAGCCCGTCCGCTTCCATGCTGACGAACTTGCCGAACCTTCGCACCGCAGTGACCGCGTTGCCCTGGAGGTCGGAGTACGGAGGGTCCGCCGTCTTGAGCACGGCGAAGGAGACGGGCTGGATCTTGGTCACCACTGCTCCTCGCAGGTGCTCGTCCAAAAAGTCCGTTAGGGCCGCAACCTCCGGAAGCTCAGGCATGGGCTAGCCCTGGCGTGCCCGGACGGTCCCGGCGCCCCGGTTGTTCACATTCCCGACCTCCAGCGGCGCATGTTCTGCCATCGCACCATCTTCGCAGATGCCTCCCCGGCCACTGCCCGATATGCCTATACTTTCAGCGGCGGCTAGAACAAACGACTGCCGCCGCCCAGGTGATTGACCCGATGAAAGGCCCGTCATGAGCATCATTCCCGAAGACCTGTCCTACACCGCAGAACACGAATGGGTTTCGGCCCCCAACGCCGACGGGGTTGTGCGCGTGGGTATCACCGATTTTGCCCAGGACGCCCTCGGGGATGTCGTCTACGCCCAGATGCCCGAGGTCGGAACCACCATCAAGGCCAACGACGTCGTCGGAGAGGTCGAATCCACCAAGAGCGTCAGCGACATTTACGCCCCGGTGACGGGCGAGGTGGTGGCCCGGAACGAGTCGCTGGACACCGATTCTGCCCTGATTAACTCCGATCCGTACGGTGAGGGCTGGCTGATCGAAATCAAGCTCGCGGAAGCCGACGCGATCGAGTCCCTGCTCAGTGCATCCGAGTATGAACAACAGGTAGGCTAAAGACAGAGGTCATTCGGGCCGGGGCCGCCGGCGAGTGTTGTTGGGATAACAAAACAAAGCCGCGCCCCGCCGAAGGGCCTCATTACCGGGACTGCGAGGCTTTTCCGGACGGCATGCGTTGTTTGCAGGGGGGACACCTGCAACGAATGAGGAGGACTCAATGTTTGGGCACGAACGGAACGACACCGGTGACGGTTACGGCACGGGTGGAGTGAAGGCTTCGGAGACCACGTCGATCAACCTCACTCCGGTGCGCGACGAACCCAATTTCACGCCGAAGCTCTCGACCGAGGAACGGGCAGCCGTCGAGGCCCTTCCCTCCGGATCGGCCCTGCTTGTGGCGCACAGCGGCCCCAACGCCGGTGCGCGGTTCCTGCTGGACTCCGACGTCACGACGGCGGGCCGCCACCCGGACGCCGACATCTTCCTCGACGACGTCACTGTCTCCCGCAGGCACGTTGAATTCCGCCGCACGGCGCGCAGCTTTGAGGTCGTGGACACCGGGAGCCTGAACGGCACCTACGTCAACCATGACCGCGTGGACTCGGTGGAACTGAAGTCCGGCAACGAGGTCCAGATCGGCAAATTCCGCCTCACCTTCTACCTCAGCCCTGCCCGCGCAGCAGGCAACGTCTGATTCCGGGGTAGTTGCCTGTGGCCACGGCACATGCGGATCGGCGCGGACCCCAGGTTCTGAACATCGGGGAAGTCCTGGCTCAATTGAGCGACGACTTCCCCAGCATGACTGCGTCAAAAATCCGGTTCCTTGAAGAAAAGGGACTCATCAACCCGCAGCGGACCCCTGCCGGCTACCGTCAGTATTCCGAGAACGACGTCGAACGGCTGCGCTTCGTCCTCTCACTCCAGCGTGACCAGTACCTGCCACTGAAGGTCATCAAGGACTACCTTGATGCGATCGACCGGGGCGAACGGCCGGAGAACCTGCCGGCAGGCGTCACGTTGTCCCCGCGGATTGTCTCCGAGGAGCTCGCCTCCGAGCTGCAGAGCCGGGCGCGCCGGCTCAGCGAGGAGCAGCTCCGCGCCGAATCCGGGGCGAGCGTCCCGCTGCTCGAATCCCTCCTGAGCTACGGCCTGATCGGGCACGTCAACGGCAAGTTCGACGAACACGCGCTGCAGGTCGCGCGGGCCTGCGTCCAGCTGGAGAGCCATGGCCTGGAACCCCGCCACCTGCGGCCCTTCCAGGCGGCTGCCGACCGCGAATTCGGGCTCGTGGAGCGTGCGGTGGCCACCCTGACCTCCCGCAAGGACGCAGCCTCCCACGCCCGGGCCGCCGAGGCGGCCCGGGAAATCAGCGACCTCTGCCTGTCCTTGCACCAGGCGCTGGTCCACGACCGCATCTCAAGGATGGACATCTGATGATTGAGGTGGAGATTGTCGGCGTGCGGATTGAGTTGCCGTCCAACCAGCCGCTTGTCCTGCTCAAGGAAATCCATGGGGAGCGCCACGTCCCCATCTGGATCGGGACCCCGGAGGCCAGCGCCATCGCCCTGGCCCAGCAGGGAGTCATCCCGCCCCGGCCGATGACCCACGACCTCCTCGTTGACGTTGTCGAGGCCCTTGGCCACACGATCGTCAGCGTCAACATCGTGGCGGTGGAGGACAACATTTTCTACGGGCAGCTTCAGTTCGAGAACGGAACCACCGTGAGCTCCAGGGCCTCTGATGGCCTGGCGCTGGCCCTGCGCGCCAAGTGTCGGATCTGGTGCGCCGACGCCGTTATGGATGAGGCCGGCGTCCGGATCACCGAACACGACGAGGGCGAGGACACGCACCCCGGACCCGCCGTGGACGAAGAAGGTGAACTGCGGCGCTTCCGCGAGTTCCTCGACGACGTCGAACCCGAAGACTTCGGCGGCTGATCCTGCCCGGGCAACCGCGTCAGGGAAGCTGCCAGGACTGCGGGCATGTTTGTGACTGGTGAGGTTTCTGAAACGCGCGTGACAGCTGTGGCGGCACCAAACGTTAAAGTCGAGGATGAAACTTTCGACACGCCCGCGGAATAGCCCCAACGTCTTTGACCTTGGGCCCCGGCAGGCCTAACGTCGGAGGTACAAGTTCCCATTGCATACGGTAGCCGCGCAAGTCACACTGGAAAGTGCAGCCCCGGCTGAATTACACGGATGAAGTATTCATCCTGTGTCATGCAGCTGTCCACATCTATTGCTGCCGATGCAACTTACCCAGGGGAACCCACGACAAGGAGGGTCCACGTGAGTCCGAAAGGCGAAGCAGGCGAGCTGAAGCAGGCCGCAACGGCCGGCGTTGCTGTGCCCGCCAGCGGTGCCCAAGGCCTGCTGTTCACCGAGGATCTTCCCGTTCTGGACGAGGACGCGGGCTACCGCGGACCCACGGCCTGCAAAGCGGCCGGCATAACCTACCGCCAACTCGACTACTGGGCACGCACCGGACTCGTTGAGCCCGCCGTCCGCGGCGCGGCCGGCTCCGGCTCGCAACGGCTCTACGGCTTCCGCGACATCCTGGTCCTCAAGGTGGTCAAGCGGCTCCTGGACACGGGCGTGTCCCTGCAGCAGATCCGCACCGCCGTGGAGCACCTGCGGGAGCGCGGCGTCGAAGACCTCGCCCAGATCACGCTCATGAGCGACGGTGCGAGCGTCTACGAGTGCACATCGGCAGATGAAGTCATCGATCTCGTCCAGGGCGGCCAGGGGGTGTTCGGCATCGCCGTCGGCCGCGTATGGCGCGAAGTTGAAGGAAGCCTCGCAGCCCTGCCCAGCGAACACGCCGCAGACCAGTCCTTTCCCGACGACGAACTGAGCAAACGCCGGGCGGCCCGCAAGATCGGCTAGCGCTTCCACCGACAAGACTGAGTACAGACACGACTGAGGCCGCCTCCCGGACAGGGAAGGCGGCCTCAGTCTGTTGGGCTGTATGCGGCAGTCCCTGGCTACCGCAGGCTGCGGTCGCGGACAGTACCGGCCGGGGCCACGCCGCCTTGATTCAGCAGGTTCTGCAGCAGGGCATCGAAGAGCCCGGCGGCATTCTTGGCCGAGTCTCCGGGCCAGTGGTGGATGGAGTGGGCCGCGCCCTGGATCTGCTGCCAGTTGGCCTGCTCCGGGATGTGCGGGCTCAGCAGCAGCTGGCCGAACATGGACTCCATCTCCGCAAGCCGGAACGTGTGCTCGGCCGAACTGCTGCGCACCCGGTTGGCCACAATGCCGGCGGGGGACAACTTGGGGGCGAATTCCTGCCGGAACAGCTGGATGGCGCGCATGGTGCGTTCCGTGCCGGCCACCGAGAAGAGCCCGGGCTCGGCCACCAGGGCCACCTTGTCGCTCGCGGACCACGCCATCCGGGTCAGGCCGTTCAATGACGGCGGGCAATCGACCAGGACGAGTTCATAGTTCCCGGCACCAGCCAGGACAGCAGAGAGCCGGCGGAGGTCGCGCCGGCCCAGGTCGGGCCGGTCGTAGATGCCGGTGTAGGCAGAGCCGACGGCCACGTCCAGCACGGAGGTTGCCGCGCCAGGCTGTTTTCTGCCGTTGGCGCTGCCGCGGCCGTTGAGCCGGGCATGTTCCACCCAGCCGCTGGGAACCACGTTGTCCGCCAGATGTGCCCGCCGCGGCGACTTCAGCATCCTGCCGATATCGAGCTGGTCGTCCGGACTCACGCCCAGGGCGGTGCTGGCGTCAGCGTGCGGGTCAAGGTCGACGACGAGGGTGGGGATGCCGGCGGCCAATGCCGCCGACGCCAGTCCGGTGGTCACGGATGTCTTGCCGACACCGCCTTTGAGGCTGCTGATGCTCACTACTTGCACTTGAAAAACCAATACCTAACGCCGGTTGCCGAGACGGGGTCGTGCCGGCTCCTGCGTTCTTCGGAGCCGGGGCGTGCATGCGCCACCCACCCACTCATCATATGTTGATGCTCCGGCGAAACCCGTTTCATCCGGCGTGGGGCGCCGGAACCCCGCCAATCGGGCCGGCGGGGAGAGCTCCAACGCCGGGGCCCTGCCCATCGGGGCGTCCGTGACGGATAATGCTGTGACGGTCGCCACAATGATTTGTGTTTGCCCGCACAGGTCTTAGACACTGTGAGCACTTACCGATACGCCCGCGATGAAGCAGGAGAAGTATGTTTTCTAAGATTCTGGTGGCCAACCGCGGCGAAATCGCGATTCGCGCTTTCCGCGCGAGCTACGAGCTGGGTGCCAAGACTGTCGCTGTGTTTCCGCACGAGGACCGCAACTCGATTCACCGCCAGAAGGCCGACGAGGCGTATCTGATCGGCGAGGAGGGGCATCCGGTCCGGGCGTACCTGGACGTTGATGAGGTGGTGCGCGTCGCCAAGGAGTCCGGGGCGGACGCCATTTACCCCGGTTACGGTTTCCTCTCCGAGAACCCGCGCCTGGCACGGGCCGCGAAGGCGGCCGGCATCACCTTCGTCGGCCCGCCGGCAGAGGTCCTGGAACTCGCGGGCAATAAGGTTGCCGCCCTCGAGGCCGCGCGCAAGGCCGGCGTCCCGGTGCTCAAGTCCAGCCAGCCGTCGAAGGACCTGGACGAACTGATCGCCGCCGCCGATGAAATCGGCTTCCCCATCTTCGCCAAGGCCGTCGCCGGCGGCGGCGGGCGCGGCATGCGCCGCGTGGACACCCGCGAGGCGCTCCCGGAGGCCCTGCAGGCCGCCATGCGCGAAGCCGACGCCGCGTTCGGCGACCCCACCATGTTCCTGGAACAGGCCGTCCTGCGCCCGCGTCACATCGAGGTCCAGATCCTGGCCGACGCCCAGGGCAACATCATGCACCTCTTCGAGCGTGACTGCTCCATCCAGCGCCGCCACCAGAAAGTGGTGGAAATCGCCCCGGCCCCGAACCTCGACGAAGGCATCCGGCAGGCGCTGTACCGCGACGCCGTGAAGTTCGCCAAGGCGCTGAACTACGTCAATGCCGGTACCGTCGAATTCCTTGTCGACACGGTGGGGGAGCGCGCCGGCCAGCACGTGTTCATCGAAATGAACCCGCGCATCCAGGTCGAGCACACGGTGACCGAGGAAGTCACCGACGTCGACCTCGTCCAGGCGCAGCTGCGCATCGCCGCCGGTGAGAGCCTCGCGGACCTGGGCCTGTCCCAGGAGAGCGTCCAGCTCAAGGGCGCCGCCCTGCAGTGCCGCATCACCACGGAGGATCCGGCCAACGGTTTCCGGCCCGACGTCGGCAAGATCACCGGCTACCGCTCGGCCGGCGGCGCCGGCGTCCGGCTCGACGGCGGAACCGTCTACTCGGGTGCGGAGATCAGTCCGCACTTCGACTCCATGCTGGTCAAGCTGACCTGCCGCGGGCGCAACTACCCGGCCGCCGTCGCCCGGGCCCGCCGCGCCCTCGCCGAATTCCGCATCCGCGGCGTGTCCACCAACATCTCCTTCCTGCAGGCCGTCCTGGACGATCCCGACTTCGTCGCCGGGGATGTGGCCACCTCGTTCATTGACGAACGGCCCCAGCTGCTGAAGGCACGGGTCTCGGCAGACCGCGGCACCAAGTTGCTGACCTGGCTCGCCGACGTCACGGTCAACAAGCCCAACGGCGAACTCAAGGTCCACACGGACCCGGCGGACAAGCTTCCGGCCCTGGATGATGCCGCGGCCCGGCCAGGATCCCGCCAGCGGCTCCTGGAACTCGGCCCGGAAGGTTTTGCCCGTGCCCTGCGCGCGCAGGACGCCGTGGCCGTCACGGACACCACCTTCCGCGACGCGCACCAGTCCCTGCTCGCCACCCGGGTACGCACCCGCGACCTCGTGGCGGCCGGTCCGGCAGAATCCAAGCTGCTCCCGGAGCTGCTCTCGGTCGAGGCCTGGGGCGGGGCGACCTACGACGTCGCCCTGCGCTTCCTCGGCGAAGACCCCTGGGACCGGCTCGCCGCCCTGCGCAAGGCCATGCCGAACCTGTGCCTGCAGATGCTGCTCCGCGGCCGCAACACCGTCGGGTATACGCCCTACCCGGAAGAGGTCACGGTGGCGTTCGTCAACGAGGCCGCCGCCACGGGCATCGACATCTTCCGGATCTTCGACGCCCTCAACGACGTCAACCAGATGGCTCCGGCCATCCGGGCCGTCCGCGAGACCGGCACCGCCGTCGCCGAGGTCGCCCTCTGCTACACCGCGGACATGCTGGATCCGGAAGAAACGCTCTACACCCTGGATTACTACCTGGAGCTGGCGCAGAAAATCGTCGACGCCGGGGCGCACATCCTCGCGATCAAGGACATGGCAGGACTGCTGCGTCCGGCTGCCGCGGCACGCCTGGTTTCGGCGCTGCGGGAGCGGTTTGACCTCCCCGTCCACCTGCACACCCACGACACCGCAGGCGGCCAGCTGGCCACGCTCCTCGCGGCCGTGGATGCCGGCGTGGACGCCGTGGACGTGGCCTCGGCCTCCCTGGCCGGAACCACCAGCCAGCCTTCGGCCTCGGCCCTCGTCGCCGCACTGGCCCACACGCCGCGCGACACCGGCCTCAGCCTCGCGAACGTCTGCGCCCTCGAGCCGTACTGGGAGGCCGTCCGCCGGGTCTACGCGCCGTTCGAGTCCGGACTGCCGGGGCCCACAGGCCGGGTCTACCAGCACGAAATTCCGGGCGGCCAGCTGTCCAACCTGCGCCAGCAGGCGATGGCGCTGGGCTTGGGCGAGCGGTTCGAGGCGATCGAGGACATGTACACCGCGGCGGACCGGATCCTCGGCCGCCTAGTGAAGGTGACCCCGTCGTCCAAGGTGGTAGGCGACCTCGCCCTGCACCTGGTGGGCCTCAACGCCGATCCCGCGGACTTCAACGAGAACCCGCAAAAGTACGACGTCCCGGATTCCGTGATCGGTTTCCTCTCCGGCGAGCTCGGTGACCCGCCCGGCGGCTGGCCCGAGCCCTTCCGGACCAAGGCACTGCAGGGCCGCACCGTCAAGGTCCGCGACGTCGAGATCAGCGCCGAGGACAGCGCCGCGCTCAACGGCGATTCCAAGGCCCGGCGGGGCACCCTCAACCGCCTGCTCTTCGCCGGTCCCACCAAGGACTACCTGAAGAGCGTGGAGTCCTACGGCAACCTTTCGGTGCTGGATACGCGCGACTACCTCTTCGGGCTGCAGCGGGGCGCGGAGCACGAGATCGAGCTCGAGAAGGGCGTTCGCCTGATCGCCTCGCTCGAGGCCGTCTCCGAGCCGGACGAGAAGGGCATGCGCACGGTCATGTGCACCCTCAACGGCCAGTCCCGGCCCGTGGTGGTCCGCGACCGTTCAGTGGTGAGCAACGTCAAGGCCGCCGAACGCGCCGACACCTCCCAGCCGGGCCAGGTTGCCTCGCCGTTCGCCGGTGCCGTCACGCTGACCGTCAAGGCCGGGGACACCGTGAAAGCCGGCGACACGGTGGCCACGATCGAGGCCATGAAGATGGAGGCGTCCATCACGACGCCGGTGGCCGGCACCGTCGCGCGGCTCGCCGTCGCCGGGATCGAACAGGTCCAGGGCGGGGATCTGCTGCTCGTCGTCGAATAGCGGCAGCGCAGCAAACCGCACCCCATCACCACACAAGGGTCCTTCCGGCGGAAGCCGGAAGGACCCTTGTGTTTCTGCCGGACATTGCCTCCCGAACGAAAGCAACGCGGGGTCAGATACGGCCCATCCGGGGGCACCGGATGGGCCGTATCTGACCCCGCGTTGCTCTGGTGGCGGGCGGGCGAGGCTGCTCTAGGCGAGGGTGGGACGCTTGGCGCTGTACATTTCCTCGATCACGTTTTCGAAGTCCTTGAGCACCTGGGCCCGCTTGACCTTCATGGAGGGCGTCAGGTGGCCGGAGGCCTCGGTGAAATCGGCCGGCACGATCCGGAAGGACTTGATGGCCTCGGCCTGGGACACGGACTGGTTCGCGTGGTTGATGAGCTCCTGGACGGCGGCCTTGACTGTGGGGTTGACGGCAACCTCAGCGAGCGAGGTCGAGGCCGGGAGCCCGTGGCGGCCCAGCCAGCCGGGCAGGGCTTCTTCATCCAGGGTCACCAGGGCACCAATGAACGGGCGGTTGTCACCGACCACGAGCACCTGCGAGACGAGCGCGTCCGCCCGGATCTGGTCCTCCAGCAGGGCCGGGACGACGTTCTTGCCGCCGGCAGTGACGATGATTTCCTTCTTCCGCCCGGTGATGGTCAGGAACCCCGCCTCGTCCAGCTGGCCGATGTCGCCGGTGCGGAACCAGCCGTCCTCGAAGGTCGCGGCGGACAGGTCATCACGCTTGTAATAGCCGCGCATGACGCACACGCCCTTGGCGAGAATCTCGCCGTCGTCCGCGATCCTGACGGAGTTGCCCGGAATCGGGGCGCCGACGGTGCCGATCTTGATCAGGTCCGGGGTGTTTACGGTGACCGGCGCCGTGGTTTCGGTCAGCCCGTACCCTTCCAGGATCTGCATGCCGATGCCTTGGAAGAAGTGGCCCAGCCGTTCACCGAGCGGTCCGCCGCCGGAAACGGCATGCGAGACATTCCCGCCCATGGCGGCCCGGAGCTTGCTGTACACGAGCTTGTCGAACACGGCGTGCTTGAGCTTCAGCACGAGCCCCACCTTGCCGGCCTGCCGGGCCCGGGAGAATTCGATGGCGGTGTCCGCGGCGCGGTGGAAGATGGCGCCCTTGCCGCCGTCCTCGGCCTTGGTCAGGGCGGAGTTGTAGACCTTCTCGAAAACGCGCGGGACAGCGAGGATGAAGGTCGGTTTGTAGCTCTGCAGATCCGGCAGCAGGTTCTTGATATCCGGTGTGTGCGCGACCGTGACGCCGGCGGCGACTGCCAGCACGGAGATGAAGCGTGCAAAGACGTGGGCCATGGGCAGGAACATGATGGTCCGGGCCTGCTCGTGGACGATCGTGCCGAGCGACGTGACCAGGGCGTTCTCGGACAGTTCCACGAAGTTGCCGTGCGTCAGCTCGCAGCCCTTGGGCCGGCCGGTGGTGCCCGAGGTGTAGATGATCGTGGCGACATCCTTCAGGGACGCCTGGCTGCGCCGTGCTTCGAGCTCGGCATCGCTGATGCCGGCTCCGGCCGCACGGACCTCGTCCAGGCTGTCGCCCTCGAGCTGCCAGACATGCGCCAGGGCGGTGAGCCCCTCGGAGGTGGCCGCCTGCCGGATGATGTCCTCGTGGTGCGCCGATTCGCCGAACGCGGCCACGGCGCCGGAGTCGCCAAGGTTCCAGGCCACCTGGGAGGGGGAGGAGGTTTCATAGATCGGGACCGAGACGGCGCCGGCGAACCAGATGGCGAAGTCGATCAGGGCCCATTCGTACCGGGTGCGGGACATGATGCCCACCCGGTCGCCGGCGGCCACGCCGCTGGCCATAAGGCCCTTGGCGAGGGCGGAGACGTCGGCCAGGAATTCCGTGGCGCGGACGTCCTGCCACTGGCCGGCTGCGTCGAGCCGCGAGAACAGTGCAGGGTTGGAGGCCTTGGCCGCCTGGCGCACCACGAGATCGGTGACGTTGGTGTCCGGATCGACATTCACCAGGGGCGGGACAATGATTTCTCGCACGACAGCTCCTTAGGTATCCATAGGCCCGCAACGGGTACCGCTAAGCCTAGTATGCGGTCCCCCGAAGGTGTGTTCTGCGACACCTACTGGCCAGTAACTTTACGGCCGGCCCCGCGGTTCCGCCAATCGGGGATGCTGCGGGCTCCGCCGCGGCGTCATGCTGCCGGGCCTTCGCGGCTGTGGCGGCCCCGGCGAATAGAATGGGGCACCATGCAGACACCATCACCCGGCCGGCAGCCCGGCCTGCGCCGCCGGACCGCCGCCTGGCGGAGCCGGACCCTGGCCGGGGCCGCGGCCGCCACGGCCGGGCACGACCTCCGCTCACACCTGCGGCTGGGCCGCAAGGGCCTGGCGATCGGCGTCGACATCGGGGGAACCAAGGTTGCTGCCGGCGTGGTCGATGCCGAGGGCCGGATCCTCAGCCAGGCGAAACGTTCAACGCCGGGCAACGACCCGCGCGCCGTGGAACAGGTCATTGTCGAACTGGTTGCAGAGCTGGGCGCCGGGCACCGGATCTGGTCGGTCGGAATCGGCGCCGCCGGCTGGATGGACCTCGACGGCGGCACTGTCCTCTTCAGCCCGCACCTGGCCTGGCGCAATGAACCGCTGCGCGAGAACCTGCAGCGGCTGCTGCGCCGCCCTGTCCTGCTGACCAACGACGCCGACGCCGCCGCCTGGGCGGAATGGCGCTTCGGCGCCGGGCAGGGACAGAACCGTCTGGTCTGTATCACCCTGGGCACCGGGATCGGCGGCGCCATGGTCATGGACGGACGGCTCGAACGCGGCCGCTTCGGTGTGGCGGGGGAGTTCGGCCACCAGATCATCATGCCGGGCGGGCACCGCTGCGAGTGTGGCAACCGCGGCTGCTGGGAACAATACGCCTCGGGCAATGCGCTCGGCCGCGAGGCCCGGGAACTGGCCGCCGCGAATTCTCCGGTTGCCCAGGAACTGCTCAAGGCCGTGGACGGCGACGTGGGACGCATCACGGGCGTGATCGTCACGGAGCTGGCCAAGGCCGGGGACCAGACCTCCCGCGAACTCCTCGAGGACGTCGGGGAATGGCTGGGCCTTGGCCTGGCGAACCTCGCAGCGGCACTGGACCCCGGCAAGTTCGTGATCGGCGGCGGGCTGTGCGACGCCGGCGAGCTGCTCGTCGCGCCGGCCCGGAAGGCCTTCGCGCGGAACCTCACCGGGCGCGGCTTCCGCCCCGCGGCGGAGATCGAATTGGCGGCCCTGGGCCCCAATGCCGGACTGATCGGCGCCGCCGACCTCTCCCGCGTCAGCAGCCGCATGCACACGCAGTAGCGTGCCTCAGTAAGCCCCTCAAACAACCAGCGCAGTGGCTGGCGCCATGACCGGGTGGACTAAATGCGCGCCCCGTCGTCGTGCTCGTCCTTCTCGCCCGGCAGTTTCATGATCAGGAACACCACTGAGGCCGCGAACGCGGCCACCATGCCCACGATGGCCAGCGTCGGGGCCGACCGCCAGAACATCGCCGAGAACACGAGCGCAATCGGGCCGCCCACCGCGCCAAGCCAGGCAAGGACGGTCAAGGGATCTGCACCGGCCAGGCTGGGCGGCTCCTCCGGGATAAACGCGCCGTCGTCGTCGTCGGCCTCATAGTCCCGGGGGCCGGGTGCGGTGTCCGGTGCCTCGCTGCTGCCCGCAGCCGGGTTCCCCGGGGCGGGGGCGAGCCGCTCCTTGGCGGAAAGCTCGATCGGCGCGACGCCGGCGAGACCCAGCGGGTCAAAATCGCGGAACGACCTATTCGCGCCGGAGCCAGCACCGGATCCAGCGCCGGAGCCGGGACCGGATCCAGCGCCGGCGCCTCCGGCGGCGCTGTCCGTTCCGCCGGCCGGGCTGTCGGTTCCCCCAACTGCCTGGTCCTCGCCTGCCCCGACTCCTTCCAGCCTGGCGACCAGATCCAGCCACACGGCGTCGTCATCGGCGGACTGTGCGTCCGGGGCGGCCGGGTCCTGTGCCTCAGGGGGCGGTGTGGTGCCCGGGCGCTGGACGCCGGCTGCGCCTGCGTCAGGCGCAGCCGTCCCGGCGTCGTCGGGGTCAGGGGTTTCGGGGTCCGGGACTCCGGGGTCCGGTTTAGTCATTGGCCGTGTCCTTCCGGCTGGCGCGGGCGGCGCCCGGACTGGCTGCGGCTGCAACGGACCGGACAAATTCGGCCGTGCCACGGAAGATCTCGGGCGCGTCGTTGTCCATGGTAGCGACGTGGTAGCTGTTTTCCAGCCGGATCACCTCGAGCGGGGCGTTGGTCAACCCGCGGCGCAGGGCCTCCATACTGGATTCGGACACCACATGATCCACAGTGGAACGGTACACCCGGACCGGAGCCGTGACGCGGGGCAGCAGCCGCACGGTGTCCTTGAACATCTTGTTGAGCTCGTGTGCGGCGGCCACCGGAGTGCGCGGGTATGCGCACTCATCCATGCCTGGTTTGAGGATGTCATTGGCGATCGCCGGGGTGCTCTTGAGGACAAACTTCAAGATGCCGGCCAGCGGGGCGCGGGGATCATCGATGACGAGGCCGGGGTTGACCACTACAACCCCCGCCACGGGGCGGGTGGCCGCAATCCGCAACGCCAGGGCGCCGCCCATGGACAGTCCCGCCACGACTACGACGTCGCATTCTTCCGCAAGCTCCAGGTAGGCCGCGTCCAGGGCAGCATGCCAGTCCTGCCAGCGGGTCTTGGCCAGCTCCTGCCAGCTCGTTCCGTGCCCCGGCAGCAGGGGCAGCCGGACGGCGAACCCGGCACTGGCCAGGGACGACGCCCAGTCCCGCACACCGTGCGGGCTGCCGGTGAAGCCGTGGGACACCACGACGCCGGTCCGGGGGATGGTTCCCGTGAACGGGCTGCTGAACGGCGAGTGGTCCGGGAGGATGCTCATGGGGTCTCCGAGGGGGCGCGGGGCGGCGAAATAGCGTGGGTGTGCTGGTGGAAGAAGCGCACTGATTCTTCAAAGAGTAGCGGCGCATCGGCGTCCAGGGTGGCAACGTGCCCGCTGCGCGGGAGGGGAACCACTGTGAGTTCCCGGGACCCGAGCCGCCTGCGCAGCAGCGCCAGGGACGACGGCGGGACCACGGTGTCCGTGTCCGACTTGAAGACCAGCGCCGGGGCGCGGACTGCCGGCAGGTCCCGGAGGGTCGCGCCGAACAGCCGGCGCAGCTGGTGGACTGCGGCCAGCGGCGTCAGGGAGTAGTCGCCGTCATCGGTGGTGGTAGCCGTGGAATTCTCCTCCTGAATGGGCGTGGTGGTGCGCTGGAAGTACTTGAGCAGTCCCACGATCCGGACCCTGCGGTCATAGAAGCTCAGGCCGGGGTTGACGGCGGCCACACCGGCCACGCTGTGGCGGGCCGCGGTACGCAGGGCGATCGTGCCGCCCATGGACAGCCCGGCGACGTAGCAGTCATCGGTCCGGGCGGCCAGGTCCAGGTACGCCGTTTCGAAGCTGCTGTACCAGTCCTGCCAGCCCTGCCGGGCGAGGTCGCGCCAGTGGGTGCCGTGCCCGGGCAGGAGGGGCACCGATACGGCGAAGCCCTGGGCGGCGAGGTGGCGGGCCCACGGCAGGACGCTGAGCGGGCTGCCCGTGAAGCCGTGGCAGATGGCCACGCCGGTCCGGGCGTTGGGTCCGTGGCCGGGGTAGCTGAAAGCGGCGGGCGCAGGGGGAGTGCTGCTTTCAGTCATGAGCCCATCGTGTCACCCTTGGCGCCAAAACTCACTAGAGTAAGGTGTCCATTGAAGCCTGGCCGGACCCGATTTGGGCGGCCGGCCAGACGCCTTCCGGAGAGGTCACCGAGTGTTTTATTGGTTCACGAAGACGTTTGTCCTGGGACCGGTGCTGAGGCTGCTGTTCCGGCCCTGGGTCAAGGGCCTCGACAACGTCCCTGCCGAGGGCGCCGCGATCCTTGCCTCGAACCACCTCTCCTTCTCGGACTCCATCTTCATGCCGGTCATGGTGCCGCGGCCGGTCGCGTTCCTGGCCAAATCCGAGTACTTCACCGGCACCGGGATCAAGGGCCGGCTGACCGCAGCCTTCTTCCGGCTCACCAACCAGCTCCCCATGGACAGGTCCGGGGGCGCCGCGTCCGCGCAGTCCCTCAACGCCGGCATGGACGTGCTCAAGAACGGCTCCCTCCTGGGCATCTACCCCGAGGGGACCCGCAGCCCCGACGGGCGCCTCTACCGCGGCAAGGTGGGCGTTGCCCGCCTTGCGCTGCAGGCCCGCGTCCCGGTCATCCCGGTGGCAATGATCGGAACAGACAAAGTCCAGCCGATCGGCAAGCGCGTGCCCAACATCCGCCGCATCGGCATGATCTTTGGCGAGCCGCTCGACTTCAGCCGCTACTACGGGATGGAGGATGACCGGCTGATCCAGCGTTCGGTGACCGACGAGATCATGTATGAACTCATGCGGCTCTCCGGCCAGGAGTACGTGGACGAGTACGCCGCCGCCGTGAAGCTCCGCCTGGCGGGCAAAGCCCAGGACGCGGCCCCGGACAAAGCCCCTGCGGGCCCTGACGAAGTGCAGGATGCGGCCGCCGGAGAAACCCCAAACAAAACCCCAAACAAAACCCCGAACGAAAGCCCGCATGAAACTGCCGCCGGGGAAGCCGGGCCGGAGATTCCCGGTACCGGTTAAGCGGGCCGCGGGTGTCATGTGACGGCAATGGTGCTGCCAATGACAGGCAGGGCCCCCGAACCGCGGCGGGGCAACTATCCTTAGATAGTGACCGAGCTATCTGAGAAACCAGTTTCCCCGCTGACCAGCACCGCCCAGAGCGGAGCCGCCAACTATCCCGGACTGGACAACTGGCGGGAGCTCCCGGCCTCGCAGCAGCCCACCTGGTCGGACCCGGCTGTGTTCGAGGCGTCCGTCAAAGAACTTTCCGTCCTCCCGCCCCTCGTGTTCGCCGGCGAAGTGGACATCCTTCGCGAACGGCTCGCCGCCGCGGCGCAGGGCAAGGCGTTCCTGCTCCAGGGCGGCGACTGCGCCGAGACCTTCGAAGCGGCGACGGCGGACAAGATCAGTGCCCGCGTCCGGACCATCCTGCAGATGGCCGTCGTCCTCACTTACGGCGCGGCCATGCCCGTCATCAAGATGGGCCGCATGGCCGGCCAGTTCGCCAAGCCGCGCTCTTCCAACGATGAAACGCGCGAGGGCGTCACCCTGCCGGCCTACCGCGGCGACATCGTCAACGGCTACGACTTCACGCCCGACTCCCGCGCCCATGACGCCAGCCGGATGCTGAAGGCCTACCACACCTCCGCCTCGACGCTGAACCTGATCCGCGCCTTCACCCAGGGCGGCTTCGCGGACCTGCGCCTGGTGCACCAGTGGAACAAGGGCTTCACCGAAAACCCGGCGCATGCCCGCTACGAGTCCCTGGCCCGGGACATCGACCGCGCCATCAAGTTCATGTCCTCCTGCGGGGCCGACTTCGAGGCCCTGAAGCGGGTGGAATTCTACGCGAGCCACGAGGCCCTGCTGCTGGACTACGAGCGCGCCCTGACCCGCATCGATTCGCGCACCGGGCTGCCCTACGACACCTCGGCGCACTTCCTGTGGATCGGGGAGCGGACCCGCGAGCTGGACCACGCACACGTTGACTTCCTCTCCCGCGTCCGCAACCCGATCGGCGTGAAGCTCGGCCCCTCGACCAGCGGCGACGACGCCCTGCGCCTGATCGACAAGCTGGATCCGAACCGGGAGCCCGGCCGGCTCACCTTCATCACCCGCATGGGTGCGGGCAACATCCGCGAGAAGCTGCCGGCTATCGTCGAGCGCGTCACCGCCTCCGGGGCGCAGGTCCTTTGGGTCACCGACCCCATGCACGGGAACACGGTCACCTCGCCCAACGGCTACAAGACCCGCAATTTCGACGACGTCATTGACGAGGTGCGCGGATTCTTCGAAGTCCACCACGCGCTCGGCACCGTTCCCGGCGGCCTGCACGTGGAGATGACGGGCGACGACGTCGCCGAATGCCTGGGCGGAGCCGACCCGATCGACCAGGAAGCCTTCCTGGACCGCTACGAGTCGGTCTGCGATCCGCGCCTGAACCACATGCAGTCGCTCGAAATGGCGTTCCTGGTAGCCGGTGCGCTCTCCAAGCGCTGAGGCGCTGAATTAGAGAACGCGTCTGACGAGACGCTCCTGACCGAACGCTTCTGACCGAACGCTGCCTGTCTAAAAACTCCAAAAAAAGCTCCGCCCGGCTGCAGCAGCCGGGCGGAGCTTTTATGTGGAGCGGGTCTGCCCCTGGGCGGGCGCCGTGTATGGTCAGACCACGGTCAGGGTGATAGTCGAGCCTTCCGGGACGGCCGTATCCACCGGATCCTGGACGCGGACTGTTCCAAAGAATCCGCCCAAATACTCATCGACCTTAACCACGAAGCCAAGTTCTTCGAGTGCCGCCCGGGCTTCCTTAACCTGTTTGCCGATGAAATTGGGCACCTCGACGAGCTTCGGGCCCCTGGAGATGGTCAGGGTGACGGTTCCGCCCTTGGTCAGGTTGCCTGAGGCCGGGTCCTGCGCCAGCACCGCGCCCTTCGGGACGTTCCGGTCGTTGACCGGCTCGGGTGCGACCACGGCCTTCAGGCCGGCGGCTTCCAGGGCACTCACGGCTGCGTCCTGCGCCTGCCCGCGGACATCCGGGACCGGGATGGGCTGCGGGCCCTTCGAGACGGTGAGGCCCACGGGCGTCCCGTGCCTGACCGGGTTGCCGCTGCGCGGAGCCTGGGCAAGGACAGTCCCGGCCGGCGCCTTCTCGTCGAAGGTCTCGGTAATCGGGCCCAAAGCCATCTGGGCGCCGTTGAGCGTGGTCTTGGCCTCGTCCAGGGACTTGCCGGTCAGTTCCGGCAGCGGGAACAGTTCCGGGCCCTTGGACACGGCCAGGGCCACGGGCTGGAACTTGCGGATGACCTCGCCGGCGGTCGGCTCCGAGCCGACCACGAGGCCGGGTGAGATGTCGTCGTCGAAAACATCCTTCACGGTGGATTGGAAGCCGGCGGTGCGGAGCAGGTCCTGGGCCTCGGCAACCGTCTTGTTCGCCACCGGGGGAATGGTTCCAGGTGAGCCCGGACCCATACCGAAGAACCAGCCGGCGACGGCGGCGAGCAGCGCCGCGACGACGAGCAGGACGATCCACAGCAAGCCGCGGCGCCGGGGGTTGCCCTCGTGCAGGGTCCTGGTGGGCGTGGCCGCGGCGCGCTGGCGAGCCTTCTCCTCGTCCCGGTCCAGCTTGCGCTGGGCGCGTTTGCTGGGGGCAACCGCACCTTCTGCTGGATCGTCGTACCCGGCGGCGCCGTCGTAGGCCGCCTCGTCCGGGGTGGACAGCGGCCCGTAGGCCGGACGCCGCGGGGCGCCGGACATGACGGTGGTCGGGTTGCCGCTGGTGCGGGAGATCATCTCGGTGGGCCGGGCGAGGCTGCCGTACACCTCAGTCTGCAGTTCCGTAGGCATACCGGTGGGGGGCAGCACGTGGGCGGTGTCCTGTGCGTCGCGCCCGTCCGACGCCGGGCGGGCACCGCCGGGCGGCCGGTTTGGCGGTGCTGCCACGGCCGGAAGGGCGCTGCGGACAGCCGCCGGCGGCTGGAGGTCGAGTTCGGCGTCGCTGAGGTTGGTCCTGATGTGGCGGAGTTCGGACAACAGGGCGCTGCCGTCGACGGGGCGCTTGTCCGGGTCCCGGTCGGTGCACCACTGGACGAGTTCGTCGATCTCCGCAGCCAGGCCGGGCACCACCAGCGACGGCGCCCCCACAGTGGAATTGACGTGCTGGTAGGCGACCTGGATGGGCACGTCGCCTTCGAACGGCTGCCTGCCCGTGATCATTTCGTAGAGCATGATCCCGACCGAATAGATGTCGCTGCGGGCATCTGCCTGCTTCCCCAAGACTAGTTCGGGGGAGAGATAGGCGACAGTCCCGATCAGGGCGCCGGTGCTTGTGGACGTCGAGATAGCGCGTGCCAGGCCGAAGTCGCCGAGCTTGATCCGCCCGTCGTCGGCGATCAGGACGTTTTCGGGCTTGATGTCCCGGTGGATCATGCCGGCGGCGTGCGCGGCGCCGAGGCCCTCGACGACCGGATCGATCAGCGCCAGGGCCAACCGCGGTGACAGGGCGCCCTTGTCATTGAGGACGTCCCGCAACGTGTGGCCCTTGATGAACTCCATGACCAAATAGGCGAGCCGGCCGTCCTCGCCCTGGTCCAGGACGCCCACGACGTGGGGGTGGGAGAGCCGGGCGGCAGCCTTGGCCTCGCGGCCGAGCCGGTCGAGGAACTGCGGGTCGTCGGCCAGATGGGGATGGAGCACCTTCAGCGCGACATCACGCTCAAGGCGCTGGTCCGTGGCGAGGTACACGGTGGACATCCCGCCGCGGGCAAGCCTGGATTGAACCTGGTAGCGGTTGTCCACCAGGTTCCCTACGAGAGCATCCGACACGTATTCCTGCACCTTACAATCGTAGTCGCTGGACAGAAACGGGCCCGAATCAACATGCGATCCGGGCCCGTAGCGTCACGCTCCGCCGTAAGGGAGCCTGTGCTGGAGTCTGTATTCAGCCGAACAATTTAGCGGAACAGCTGCCGGTTGGCCTTGATGGCGGCGACGTAGCCCTTGGTGTCCTCGAACATGCCGTTCTGGCTCACTGAGTACTGGCCCTGGTAATAGCCGGCGATCGCAGTGTCCACATCCGGGCTCGTGCGGACCAACTGGCGGATGATCGCGATGCCTGCCGTGGCGTTGTCGTACGGATCCAGCAGGTTCAGCTTGCGGCCCACCAGATCGGAGGCCCATTCGCCGGAGGACGGGATGACCTGCATGGTGCCGATCGCATTGGCCGGTGACACTGCACGCTGGTCGAAGCCGGATTCCTGGAAGGCAAAGGCCAGTGCGAGGCTGGCGTCCACGCCCATGCGCCGGGCCGTGTCCGCCACGATCGACTTCATCTGCTGGCGGCTGGGCACCGGAGAGGCGTTGAGCAGCGCCTTGTTCTGGTTGGCCGAGCTCACCACGGCGGCCGGGTAGCTGAACCCGAGGAACGTGCTGGGCACGAGGGGCGTGGTGGTGGCAGGCGTGCTCGAGGCCGGTGCGATGGTCGACGCGCCGGGGATGACGAGCTTCTGGCCCGGGTAGATGATGCTCGACATCGTCAGCCGGTTGGCCGAGAGGACGTCCGAGAGCCTGACACCGTTGCGGGCCGCGATGCCGGAGAGGGTGTCGCCGGCCTTGATGGTGTAGGAGCCGGAGCTGGCCGGCGCGGGCGCCGACGGCTTGGGTGCGGCGGGAGCCGGCGTGCTGGAACCGCCGCCGACCTTGACCTTCTGGCCGGGATAGATCACCGAGCTCATGCCGAGCCCGTTCCACTTGAAGATCTCCGAAAGCCCAACGCCGTGGCGGGTGGCGATGGCGCTCAGGGTGTCGCCGGGCTTGACGACGTACACGCGGCCCCCGCCCGAGGCGGACGTCACAGCAGACGTCGCAGGGGCGGTTTTCGCCGGTGCGGACGGTTTGGGCGCCGCCGGGGCCGGCGTCGAGCCCGTGAGTTTGATCTGCTGCCCCGGGTAGATGATGGTGTTCGCCTGCAGGTTGTTCAGCTTGAGCACGGCGAAGGTGTCCAGGCCGTAGCGGCCGGCAATGGCACTGATGGTGTCGCCGCGGGCGATCGTGTAGACGGCCGGAGCCGCCGGCTGCGCGGGCCGCAGGGCGGTCGGAAGCGTCACCGGGACGGAGGCGGCCGGGATCACTGCCGCCTTCAGGGATGTCGCCGCGTCAGCCTTTGCCTGGGCGCGCATGGCGGCCGCGAGGGTTGCCGGGACCGAACGCACACGCGGTTCGGCTGCGGCCGGCTGGGCGATCGCCAGGGAGGAAAGCACGACGGCGGGAAGCGCCGCCGTCGTCGCCGCAATAAGCGGCAGGCTGCGCCCCGGACGGAGCTGTGGCGAACGTGAGGTTGTCATTGGAAAGATCCTCTTCTCAGCGGCAACGCTGCGGTCAGGCCGGTAGAACTGGTGTTACCAGTGTGACAAAAGTTATTTCTGTTACAAATGTGATCTATGTGAATGTCTCATGAATTGGCAATTAGCACAAGAACCGTTTGACATTCCGCAATCCCGTTTCCGGTGGAGTGTCGCCCGAAAGTCGTTCCTGCGGAGTCCTCCGGTGTTGCCGGGCGGCATTCCGGCGCGGCGGGACGGGCCATGGCCGCGGCGTCATTTCTGCGGATGCCGACTAGGCGGCGGGGCACCGGGCGTGGCAATCTTTATGCGTGAGTAATGTAGAAAGCCTCGTGGGCGAATGGCTGCCCCTGCCCGATGTCGCACAGCTTCTGAACGTATCTATCACCAAGGTCCATGCATTGCTGGACGAGCGTGCGCTGGCGGCCGTGAGAATCGGTGACCGGCGCATTCGGTCCGTGCCTGCGGCATTCATCCAGGACGGGCATGCCGTGGAGAGCCTGAAAGGCACCATTGTTGTCCTCTCCGACGCCGGGTACTCGGATGAGGAACTGATCAACTGGCTCTTTACGCCGGACGACTCCCTCCGCGGCCGGCCCATTGACGCCCTGCGGGAAGGGCGCAAGACCGAAATCCGCCGCAGGGCCCAGTCACTGGCCTGGTAAGAGCACGCCGGCAGCAACACTGCGCCGGCAGCATCCCCGGACGTGCCATTACGGGCCGTGCACAGCGCAAGCGCCGTGCACGGCCCGCCGCGTTTCCGCCGGCGGCTTTTGCCTTGGGGGCCGGGTCAGGCGGCGCGGCTGACCGTGGCCTCTGCCAACCTGCGGAGCGCGGTCTTGGGCAGCTCCTCCAGTGGCAGGAGATCCAGGGCGGCGAAGGCGGCCTTGCCGAACTCCTCGATGAGTACTTCCGTGGCCTGGAGTGCACCGCAGTCCACGATGATCCGCCGGATCTCCTCGATGTCCGCGTCGTTGAGATCGGGGCTGCCCAGCTTGGCGTCGATGAACTCTGATTCGGCCGGCGTGGCCTGGTCCAGGGCGAAGGCGACCAGGACTGTGCGCTTGCCCTCACGGAGATCGTCCCCGGCAGGTTTGCCGGTGGTGACAGGGTCACCGAAGACGCCAAGGACATCGTCCCGCAGCTGGAACGCCTCGCCGAGCGGCAGGGCGAAGGCGGAATAGCCGCGCAGCAGCTCGTCGCCGGCGCCGGCCAGGGCGCCGCCGAGGGCGAGCGGGTGTTCGGTGGAATACTTGGCCGATTTGAACCGGATGATGGACTGGGCCCGGCTGACGGCCCCGGCGCGGTCCCGCCTGGGCCCGGCGACTTCTTCCAGGATGTCGAGGTACTGCCCGGCCATCACTTCCGCGCGCATGAGGTTGAAGATCAGCCGTGCCGGGCTTCCGGAGGCGGCCCGGTGTCCGATCTCCGTGAACGATTCCTCGCTGAAGGACAGGCAGAGATCCCCGGTCAGGATCGCTGCCGCGTGGCCGAACCGTTCACTGTCCAGCGCCCAGCCCTGCGCCTCGTGCAGTTCAATGAACCTGCGGTGGACGCTCGGGCCGCCCCGGCGGGTGTCCGAGCGGTCAATGATGTCATCGTGGATCAGGGCCGCGGCCTGGAACAGCTCCAGGGCCGAGCCGGCGGTGACCACCTCGGCGGCGCCGGCTTCCCCGCCGGCTCCGCGCCACCCCCAGTAGCACATGAGCGCCCGCAGGCGCTTTCCGCCCGTGACCAGATTCGAGATCGAGCCCATGAGCGGATCGATGTCCTGGGAGATCGAGGACATGACGGCCTGGCGGCTGGTCAGGAACTCGGTGAGCTTGCCGGCGACGGCGGCCACGAAATCCGCCTGCTCGAGCCGCAGCTGTTCGGCGAGACTCACTTGACGGACTCGGCAGCGACGTTCGCGCCGATCGTGAACGTGGACACCCCTGTCGTCTGCATAACGGAGATGTTCACGGTTTCGTTGTCCCCCCGCAGGAAATCTTTGGAAGGCAGGGCGCCGACAGTTTCACCGGGTACGGCTCTGAAGCCCTGCGCCTGGAGCCCCTTGGTGTAGAAAGCCAGGACATCGGCAGCGGGGGCGGTGGTGCTGCCGACCAGTGCCGCGGTTGCCGGCACGGTGGTTTTGTCGAAGCTGCTCGAAACCACCTGCGCCCCGGGCATCAGCGGCAGGAGTTTCTGCGGGAAACCGGGCACCAGGGCACCCACTGTGGCTGACGTGCCGGGCTCCGCGGAAGGGCTGGGGGGAGCCGTGGTGGAGGACTGCGCAGAGGCGTCCGGGGTCGAGGCCGGTGACGCCGCCGGGCTCCCGGTGCCGGCAGGCGTGCATGCGGCCAAGGCCAATAGCGCGCCCGCCGCCGCGATGGCGGCTGCGGCACGTTTGCGCTGTCCAAATACCTTCACAGGGACTTTCCTCCTGGGGTTGAAGCGGAATCAGCCTCCAGTTTAGTCAGTCCCCGGGCATAGGATTGAAGACGTGGGGCCGGACGCAGAGAATCAGCAGGGAGCGCAGACGAATATGCACCCCCACGGGCGCCCGAATGCGCAGCCCCGGGTCCAGCCCCCCGGCAGCCCGGGCGGGGATTCCCTGGTGGAACTGCGGCGCAGCAGCATCATGCATGTGGACATGGACGCCTTCTTTGTCTCCGTGGAGCTGCGCAGCCGGCCCGAGCTGAAGGGAAAGCCCGTGATTGTGGGCTATCCGGCGGACCGCTCCGTGGTGCTCTCCGCGTCCTATGAAGCCCGCGCATTCGGCGTCAGATCAGCGATGCCCATGGTGGTGGCGGCGCGCATGTGCCCCTCGGCTGTCATCATCGAGCCCCGCCACAAGCTTTACTACGAGGTGTCCGGCCAGATCATGGCAATCTTTGGTTCCATCACCGACCTCGTCGAGCCACTCAGCGTGGACGAGGCGTTCCTGGATGTCGGGGGAGCCATCCGTCGGCTCGGTCCGCCGCGGGAGATTGGCGAACTCATCCGGGCGCGCGTGTTCCGGGAACTGGGCATTACGGCGTCGGTGGGCATAGCCGCCAGCAAGTTTGTGGCCAAGATCGCGTCCACCCGCTGCAAACCGGACGGGCTGCTGCTCATCAGGCCGGAGGAAACCGTCCCCTACCTGCACAGCCTTCCCGTCAGTGCGCTCTGGGGAGTCGGCGGCAAGACCGTGGAGGTGCTGGCCCGCCGGGGCATCAGGACGGTGGCGGACGTCGCCGCGTCGCCGCTGCCCTCGCTGCGCAAGCTGCTGGGCGCATCGGGGGAGCACGTCTACCGGCTCTCCTGGGGCATCGATCCGCGGCCCGTGACGCCGGTCCGCCTGGAAAAGAGTATTGGAGCCGAGGAGACATTCGCCACGGACACCGCGGATGACGCACTGCTTCACCGGGAGCTGCTGCGCCTTTCGCACCGGACAGCGGAGCGCCTCCGCGGCGCCGGCATGCACGCCCGCACCGTGGCGCTCAAGCTGCGCTACGCCGACTTTTCCACCATTACCCGCAGCCGCACCGTGAGCACACCGATCGACAGCGCCCAACTCCTTTACGCGGTGGCGGTGCAGCTCCTGGAATCGGTGGGGGAGCGGCCCATGACAGTCCGGCTGGTCGGCATCCGTGCCGAACAGCTGGAAGAGGCCGCCGACGCCCCGCTTCAGCTCAGCCTTGACCGCCGGGACGACAACTGGCGGGCCGCCGAACAAGCCCTCGATGCTGTCGCCCGGAAATTCGGCAACAAGTCCGTTCTTCCGGCCCGGCTCCTGGATTCCGGGGGTGCCCCCGAGTGAGCGCGGCCGAAACCCTTGGCGGGGCCGCCTGTTCCCAAGGGTTCCGGCGGCGAAAGGGCCTTAAGACTGTCTTTCAGAACAGGCCGCGACAATCTATCCTTATTAATACCTAGGTTTAGGACTACTGGATCGACCGTTCGGGCGACCTAGCCAGCTGAGACCGGCGCGGGAGAGCTGAATTGACCCTTTTCACCAATGGCGGTGACGGGGGAACCACTTCGGAATCCCGGGCGTTAGGCAATTAGGGCAATGGCCACGTCATGCCCGGACGTTGGCAGACTTGAGGAGGTCGTGATGCCGCTCTCGGAACACGAACAGAAGTTGCTGGAGCAACTTGAGAAGCAGCTGCATGAGGACGACCCAAAGTTTGCAAGCTCGATGGGATCGGTCCCCGGGCGCTCATGGTCCACCCGCCACCTGGTCATCGGCGTGCTCGCGACTCTCGCGGGCGTGCTGCTGTTGTTGGTCGGGGTGTCGATGCAAAACATCTTTGTCGGGGTCCTCGGCTTTGTGGTGATGGGCGCCGGAGTCTATTTCGCCACTATGCGCAGTTCTGCGGTCGGCAAGGCCCGGGCAACGGGCGGCCGCAAGCAGGGCAAGCCCAGGAGTTCGTTCATGAGCAACCTTGAGCAGCGCTGGGACGAACGGCACGGCGGCGAGTCCTGAGCCGCCCTGTGATGGCCCCCTAAAGTCCTCCACATCCCGCCACCGGTCCGCCGGGGAGCGGCGCGAGACCCGCTTCGGCGGGTCTTTCGCCATTTAACGCGGCAATTTGCCACGCGTTTGCTGCAGCCTTGCTGGGATTTGGCTGCGGTGGGGCCGCAAAAAGGACGACGGCGCCGAACTATTTCGCTCCGGCGCCGGCGTGCGCCCTCAATCGGTGCGCGGCGTGAGGCAAGCAGGCAAATTCGCTCCACTTTCCCCCACCAGTCTCGATTCCCTGCAAATGCTGGGAAGAAAGGGAATAAACATCCGCAGATTTGTCTAGACATCCCGGGCGTGTCGTTGACTGTGGAGCGATGTGGAGTAATGTGGAGGGCGTAAGAGGGTAGTGGCAGCACAGGGGACGTTGGACTTCCTAAAACAGACAGGCGGTGGGCCGTGTTTCTCGGCACACATTCGCCGCGTCTGGATGAAAAAGGTCGAATTATCCTCCCCGCGAAGTTCCGAGAGGAACTTGCCGGCGGGCTGGTTCTCACAAGAGGCCAGGAGCGTTGCATCTACGTCTTCAGTGAGGCGGAATTCGGCCGGGTTCACGAGCAGATGCGGGAGGCTCCAATTTCCTCCAAGCAGGCACGTGACTACATCCGTGTTTTCCTCTCTGGAGCCTCGGACGAGGTACCTGACAAGCAGGGGCGCGTGACGATTCCGCCGGCGCTCCGGGAGTATGCAGGTCTTGGCCGGGAACTCGCCGTCATTGGCGCAGGATCCCGCGCGGAGATCTGGGACGCCCAGGCCTGGAATGAGTACCTGGCCGAAAAGGAAACCGCCTTCTCGGAAACAGACGACGCCATCCCGGGGATTCTCTGAACCCCCACTGATCCACCAGCAAACAACGTTCCTTGATCGAGATCTCCAGCCGCCCATCCGGTTGTTGTCCTGGCTCACTTCCCCGGAGCCAGGCCGGCGCAGGATAGGCGCGGATGGGGATCTGGACCAAGGAACGTTGCGTAAGAGCAGTACCAAGCAACGCGCAGCCAGCAAAGCGCAGAACTAACAAGGCCAACGAAAGGACGAAGGCATGACGGATCCCGACCAGGCGAAGCCGACGTCCGAACGCCATGTACCGGTCCTCAAGGACCGGTGCATCAATTTGTTGGCCCCCGGCATCGAGGCCGCCCGGAGCCGCGGCGAGACCCCCGTGGTGATCGACGCGACGCTCGGCATGGGCGGGCACTCCGAGGCACTCCTGCAGCGCTTCCCGGACCTTCACCTGATCGGCATCGACCGCGACGAGGAAGCCCTGGCGCTGGCGGGGGCCCGGCTGGCGCCCTTCGAGAACCGGACCGACCTCGTGCACGCCGTCTACGACGAAATCCCGGACGTCCTCGAGGACCTGGGCTTCACCGAAGTCCACGGTGTGCTCATGGACCTTGGCGTCTCATCGCTCCAGCTGGACGAGCGGGAGCGTGGCTTCGCCTACTCCTTCGACGCGCCCCTGGACATGCGGATGGACACCAGCCGCGGGCAGACGGCCGCCGACGTCGTCAATAACTACAGCGAAGAAGAACTCGTCCGGATCATCCGGAAATGGGGCGAAGAGAAGTTCGCCGGCCGCATCGCGAACAGGATCGTGGCTGCGCGCGCCGAAAAGCCCTTCACCACCACCGGCGAACTGGTCGACCAGATCCGGGCCGTGGTACCAGCCGGTGCCGCCAAATCCGGCGGCCACCCCGCGAAACGCACCTTCCAGGCGCTCCGGATCGAGGTCAACGAGGAACTGGACGTCCTCGAGCGCGCCATCCCGGCAGCGATCGAGGCCATCGCCCTTGGCGGCCGCGTGGTGGTCATGTCCTACCACTCCCTGGAAGACAAGATCGTCAAGGGCTTCTTCCAGGCTGGATCGAAGTCCTCCGCACCGCTCGGCTTCCCGGTCGAGCTCGAAGAGCACAAAGCCGAACTCAAGACCCTGACGAAGGGCACCGAGGTACCCACCGCCGCTGAAATCGCCGAAAACCCCCGCGCAGCTTCCGCCCGGCTGCGCGCCGTCGAACGCATCAAAGCCAGGAGAGCCGCATGAGCACCGCAGCCGTCAACAGCTACCCCGTTGCCCAGGGCGCCACTGCCCGTGCCCTGCCCGGCCTCCGCCCCGGCCTTGACCAGCCCCGCAAGGCACGCACCCCGCTTTCGGTGGTCCGCTCCGTGCCGCGCAAGCGCCGCGCACCATTCGTGGTCCTCTGCTTCGGGCTCCTGGCGATTGCCCTCATGGCCGTGCTGGTCCTGAACATCTCCGTCTCCTCTGCCCAGTACCAGCTGGTCCAGCTCCGCAGTGAGCAGACCACCCTGACCAAGCAGAACCAGGACCTCACCCAGCAGGTCCAGAACTTCGACGCCCCGCAGAACCTCGCGGCCAAGGCAACGGAACTGGGCATGGTGGCTTCCGTCGCCAAGGGCCAGATCGATCTCTCGACCCTCAGCGTCACCGGCAAGGCCAAACCGGCGGTCAAGGGTGATGCCCCGGGCGCCGTCATCGCCGCACCGGCCGTCGCCGGGCAGCTCACGGTGGTCCCGCCGGTCACGGAGAACGAGCCTCTCGCCCAGCGCAAGCCGGCGGACACCAAACAGGCCGACACCAAACCTGCGGACACGGTTAAGGCGCCGGCAGCTGCGAAGCCCGCACCCGCACCGAAACCCGCCGCCCCTGCCGTGGAGCTCCACGGCGGATCGGTGCCCGCCCCCGCACAGAAGACGCCGGGGCAGTAACGTTCACTGACCACCAGCAAGGCAAGCAGCAAGGACTCACCGTGGCGAAGAACTCCGGCAGGGCAAGCAAGGCGAAAGCCCCAAACGCCACCCGGCGGCTCCGCGTGGGGCTCGGCATCATGCTGGCGCTCCTGCTGGTGGTCGGTGGCAAGCTGTTCATGGTCCAGGGCCTGGACATCGGAGGCATGGCTGAGGCCGCCCTCAACAACCGGCTCACGCCGACCGTGCTGCCCGCGGAGCGCGGCAGCATCCTCGATTCCTCCGGCACGGTCCTGGCCAGCAGCGTCATCCGCTACAACGTCGTGGTGGACCAGACCGTCAACACCAAGACCGAGTCCTTCCGCCGGTTCGAGACCATCAACGGCAAGGACGAGCTCGTCAAGGTCACCCGGGACCAAGGGATCTCCGAACTCGCCGCCGTGCTCGGCATGGACCGCGGCACGCTGCGCGATGCCCTGACCGGAACCCAGCGCTACTACATCGTGGCCAAGGACCTGAAGCCGGACATGGAGGACAAGGTGTCCAAGCTGCAGATTCCCGGAGTCAGCACGGAAGGCACCAGCAAGCGGGTCTATCCCAACGGCGCCGTGGCCGGCGGAATTGTCGGATTCCTCAAGGACGGCAGCACCGGACAGGCGGGCCTCGAGCAGACCCAGGACGAGATACTCAAAGGGACACCGGGTAAGCGCCTGTTTGAAATCGGCGCCGACGGACTGCGCATCCCCGTGGGCGTGGACCAATTGACGCCGGCGGTGAACGGCAAGGACATCAAACTCACCCTGAACTCGGACCTGCAGTACTTTTCCCAGCAGGCGATCCAAAGCCAGAAGGACAAGCTCAGCGCCGAGTGGGGCGTGATTGTGGTCCTGGACGCCAAGACCGGCAACATCGTCGCCATGGCCGATACCGACTCCCCGGATCCGAACGACCCCGGCAAGGTTGCCGCCGAGGACCGCGGGGTCCGGGCCGTCACCGCCGCCTACGAGCCCGGCTCGGTGGAGAAGATGATCACGGCCGCAGCCGCGATCCAGGAAGGGAAGTCCAGCCCGCTGGACAGGTTCACCATTCCACCGACCTACACCGTGGACGGACAGACCTTCAGCGACGCGTTCGAACACGGCACTGAGCAACGGACGCTGGCGGGGATTGTCGGCTACTCCATGAACACCGGCACAGTCATGGTGGGCCAGCGCCTGAGCAAGGACCAGCGCTATGACTGGCTGCGGAAGTTCGGCATCGGCGAGGCCCCCGACGTCGGTCTGCCGGCCGAATCCAAGGGCATCCTGACCCCGGCCGACCAGTGGGACGGACGCCAGCAATACACCGTGCTCTTCGGCCAGGGCGTCGCCCAAACCACCCTCCAGACCGTCCGGGCCTACCAGAGCATCGCCAACGACGGCGTGATGCTCCAGCCGCGCCTGATCGACAGCTACATCAATCCGGACGACGGTGCCGAGGAAAAAGTCCCGGCCAAGGCCCCGCAGCAGGTCGTCTCCAAGGAGACCGCCAAACAGGTCCGCGACATCCTTGAGAGCGCCGTAACCGAGGGCGAGATCAAGGAAGCCGCGATCGACGGGTACCGGGTGGGCGCCAAGACGGGCACATCCGAATCACCCTGCGACGACGGCAAATCAGGGTTCTGCGGCTATACAGCCTCCATCATCGGAATGGCGCCCATGGACGATCCGCGGTTTATTGTTGAGGTGGTTCTGCAACGGCCCAAGGGAAGCATCTTCGGAATCACCAACGGACCGGTGTTCCGTTCGGTGATGAGCCAGACGCTGCGCACATTCAACGTCCAGCCCTCAACCGGCGAACCCGCGCGGCTGCCGCAGTACGCCAAGTAGCGCCTGTTCCACCCGGCGCCCGGAAGTCACCAGCCGGCGCCACACCCACTGCCTGCGCGCCGGAACACGTCTGCGTGCGAGGGCCCGATCCCCCGGGTCCCGATCAGTTCATTGCCCGATTTCATTCAGTGCCCGATTCATTCAGTGCCCGATTAGTTCAGTGCCCGATCCACTAGCACCACAACGGAGATCCACTTGTCAGAGCTCACCGACCCCGATGCTTCCGCGCCGTCCGGCCATGACTCCACCCCGGGCTTCCGGCCCACTGCGGTTGCCGCAGTGCCGCTGGCAGCCATCGGGGCGGCGATCGGCGTCGCCGTTCCCGGGGCGTCCGGCTCCGTCCCGGTCACCGGGATCTCCCTGAACTCCCGGTCGGTCCGCCCGGGAGACCTGTACGTGGCCCTGCCGGGCGCCACACGGCACGGGGCCGACTTCGTGTCCCAGGCCGTCGACGCCGGCGCCGTGGCGGTCCTGACAGACGACGCCGGGGCGCGCCTGCTGGCCCTGGGCCACGACATCGCCGTCCCGGTGCTGCTGGCCGACGAGCCGCGCAGCGTGGTCGGCCGGCTGTCCGCACTCATCTACCAGAGCAGGCCCGACGGAGCCGGGGCACCGGCCCTCTTCGGGGTGACAGGCACCAACGGCAAGACCACCACCACCTATTTCATCAATGCCCTCCTGCGGGCGCTGGGCAAGCGGACCGGGCTGATCGGGACGATTGAGATCCTGGCCGGCGGGGAACCGATCCCGAGCCTGCTGACCACTCCCGAATCCACGGATGTGCATGCCCTGCTGGCGCTCATGCGCGAACGCGGGCTCGATGCCGCCTCCATGGAAGTCTCCTCGCACGCCGTGTCCTTCCACCGCGTCGACGCGGTGGTGTTCGACGTCGCCGGCTTCACGAACCTCACCCAGGACCACCTGGACCTGCACGGGACCATGGAGGAATACTTCCAGACCAAAGCCCGGCTGTTCACGCCGGAACGCGCCCGCGCCGCCGTGGTCACCATCGACGATGACTGGGGCCGGAAGCTCGCGGCCGCCGCCGAAATCCCAGTCACCACCCTGGCCACGGCCGGGACTGACGGCAACGGGCCGGCGGACACCGACGGCACCGCCGACCGGACCGCGGACTGGACTGTCGTCCGGACCGTTCCGCGGGGCCTCGGCTCCGACTTCGTCCTCCGGCACCGCGACGGCGCCGAGCTGCGCGTCCACACCGGACTGCCTGGCGGCTTCAACGTCGCCAACGCCGCACTGGCCACAGTGATGGTCCTCGCCGGCGGCCACGAGCCGGCCGCCGTGCAGGCCGCCCTCGACGCCGCCGACCCCTTCACCGTCGCCGTGCCCGGCCGGATGCAGCTCGTGTCCACGGCCCCGGCCGCCGTGGTGGACTTCGCGCACAACCCCGACGCCCTGGCCCGTGCCCTCGAAGCCGTCCGGTCCCCGGAACCCGGATCCAAGGTGATCATCGTTTTCGGCGCCACCGGACAGCGGGACCAGGGCAAACGCCCCGCCATGGGGGCCATCGCGGCCCGGCTGGCGGACACCGTGATTGTCAGCGACGACGATCCCCACGACGAGGACGCGGCGGCCATCCGCGCGGACGTCCTTGCCGGGGCCCTGGCGGCCAAGGACGACGAAGGCCTGGACTGCACAGTCCTGGAGGTCTTCCCGCGCGACGCCGCCATCCTGAAGGCCGTAGAGCTCGCCGGAGCCGGGGACACCATCCTCGTGGCCGGGCGCGGGCACGAGGTGTGGCAGGAAGTCAAGGGAGTCAACCTGGCACTGGATGACCGGGTGGAGCTTCGGAACGCCTTGACAGCACGGGGATTCACCGTTCTCGAAGACCACCGGATAGAGTCCTAAACCGAGATGATTGCATTTACAGCGGCGGAAATCGCCGACATAACCAACGGCCGGCTCGCCGCGGAACCGGGAATTACCCCCGCCTCCGTGGTGACCGACTCCCGCGAGGCCACGGCGGGTTCCCTCTATGTGGCCAAACCGGGGGAGAACGCCGACGGACACGACTTCGTCGGCGCCGCCTTTGACCGGGGCGCCGTGTTGGCGCTCGTGGAGCGCGAAGTCGCCGACCCCGCCGGCACGGGCTATCCTGCCGTCGTCGTTGAGGACGCCGTCCTCGCCATGGGCGCACTGGCCGCCGAAGCCGTCCGCCGGATCCGGGCCAGCCGCGCCGCGGCCGGCGCCGCGTTCACCGTGGTCGGCATCACCGGCTCCGCCGGCAAGACCACCACGAAGGACCTGCTCGCCGGAATCTTCGCGGCCGCCGGCGCTGACGGCGCCACAGTTGCGCCGCAAGGGTCCTACAACGGCGAGATCGGCGTGCCGCTCACAGTCTTCAAGGCCGACTTCGACACCCGCTACCTCGTCATCGAGATGGGCGCCACGGGCATCGGCCACATCGAATACCTCGCGGACATGGTCCGGCCGGAGATCGGCGTCGTCCTCGGCGTCGGCTCCGCCCACGCCGGGGAGTTCGGCGGTGTCGACAACATCGCGGTCGCCAAGGGCGAACTCGTGGAGGCGCTCCCGGCCGGGGGCACCGCCGTGCTGAACCTGGACGACTCCCGCGTCGCCGCGATGGCCGCCCGGACCCGGGCCCGCGTGCTTGGCTACACCTCACGCGCGGCCGGCACAGGCCAGGACCACAGCGTCCAGACCGGCGTGGCCCAGTCCAATGTGGCCCAATCCGATGTGGTGAGGGCCGCGGATGTGGAACTGAACGCCGACGGCCACCCGGAATTTGAGCTCTACCTCCCCGCCGACGTCACGGCACAGCAGGAAGCAACCCGGCACCACGTCGCCGCCAAGCTGATCGGCGCCCATCACATGGCCAACCTTCTTGCGGCTGCGGCCGCGGCGCACGCGGCCGGCATCCCCGGCGCGCAGATCGCGGCCTCGCTCAGCGCCCAGACCGCCGCCAGCCGCTGGCGGATGGAGCGCACGGAGCGTCCCGACGGCGTGACCGTCATCAACGACGCCTACAACGCCAACCCGGAGTCCATGCGGGCAGCACTGCGCACGCTGGCCGAGCTGGGTCAGGGCCGCCGCACCTGGGCGGTCCTGGGCGCCATGCTGGAACTGGGCCCGGATTCCATCCGCGAGCACATGGCAGTCGGCACCCAGGTGGTGCGGCTGAACATCTCCCGGCTCGTCGTGGTGGGCCGGGAGGCGCGGTCGCTTTATGTCTCAGCCGTCAACGAGGGCTCCTGGGGCGACGAATGCGTTTTCGCCGAGACTGCGGACGAGGCCTACGACCTTCTCCAAGCCGAGCTCCAGCCCGGCGACCTGGTCCTGTTCAAATCATCGAACGGCATCGGGCTGCGCCACTTGGGGGATCGGATAGCATTACCCCCACGTGCCACTCAAGACTCTCCCGAGCGACCTGCTGAGGGAACTGCCGCAACCGCCAACGAAGGGAGTGCACAGCTGTGATTGCACTGCTGATGGGCGCCGGAATGGCGCTGCTCCTCGCGTTTGTGGGCACCCCGTTGTTCATACGCTTCCTGGTCCGCAAGGGCTACGGCCAATTCATCCGGGACGACGGACCCACCTCCCACCACACCAAGCGGGGCACGCCCACGATGGGCGGCACCGTTGTGGTCGTGGCGGTCCTGGTCAGCTATGGGCTCACGCACCTGATCATGTGGATGATGAACCCGCACTCACCGGGGCCAAGCGCCTCCGGGCTGCTCCTGCTCTTCCTCATGGTGGGCATGGGGCTGGTCGGGTTCCTGGATGACTTCATCAAGATCTCCAAGCAACGCAGCCTGGGCCTGGATGCCAAGGCCAAGCTGATCCTCCAGGGCGCCGTTGGCATCATCTTTGCCGTGCTGGCGCTGAACTTCCCGAATGCCGCGGGCCTGACCCCTGCTTCCACCCAGATCTCGCTGGTGCGCGATATTCCGTGGCTCAACCTCGCGTTCGCCGGAACCGTGCTCGGCGCCATCTTGTTTGTGCTGTGGTCCAACCTGATCGTCACGGCCGCGACCAACGGCGTGAACCTCACCGACGGCCTCGACGGCCTGGCCGCCGGCGCTTCCGTCATGGTGTTCGGGGCCTACACGCTCATGGGCATCTGGCAAAGCAACCAGGCCTGCGGATCCCCGCGGCAGGCCGGCAGCGGCTGCTACTCGGTCCGCGACCCCCTGGACCTGGCCCTGCTGGCCGCCATCCTGAGCGCGGCGATGGTCGGGTTCCTGTGGTGGAACACCTCGCCCGCGAAGATCTTCATGGGTGACACCGGCTCCCTTGCCATCGGCGGCGCCGTCGCCGCCTTCGCCATCCTGTCCCGCACCGAACTGCTGCTGGCCTTCATCGGCGGGCTCTTCGTCCTCATCACGCTCTCGGTCATCATCCAGGTGGGCTACTTCAAACTCACCAAGGGCAAACGGTTCTTCAAGATGGCACCGCTGCAGCACCACTTCGAGCTCAAGGGCTGGGCAGAAGTCACGGTGGTGGTCCGGTTCTGGATCCTGTCCGGGTTGTTTGTCGCCGCCGGACTGGGCATCTTCTACGCCGAATGGGTGGTGCTGCTGTGACCGGCCCCATCCCCGCCCCGCTCACCACCTCGCCCCGGCTGCAGGTACTCACCACCTGGGATTCCGACTGGTCCGGCCTGCGCGTCGTGGTCACCGGCATCGGCGTCTCCGGCTTCGCCGCCGCCGATACCCTCATTGAACTCGGCGCCCGCGTGGTGGTGGTGGATGCCGCCACCAGCGCCAAGGCGCTGGCCCAGGCCGACACGCTCAAGATCGTCGGCGCGGTGGACGTCCTGCTGGGCGAGGAGGCGGTGGAGTCCGTCCCGAAGATCGACGGGCAGAAGCCGGACCTCGTGGTCACGTCCCCGGGCTGGCGCCCGGACCAGGCCCTGCTCGCCGCAGCGGCGCGGGCGCACATTCCGGTGTGGGGCGACGTCGAGCTCGCCTGGCGGCTCCGCGAACGCGAGGGCCGCAAGACCGCCGACTGGCTGGCCATTACCGGCACCAACGGCAAGACCACCACGGTGGGCCTGACCGAGTCCATGCTCCAGGCCGCCGGACTGAAGGCGATCGCCGTAGGCAACGTCGGCACCCCTATCCTGGACGCTCTGCGCGACCCCGTGGACTACGACGCCTTCGCGGTGGAACTGTCCAGTTTTCAGCTGCACTGGAGCCACTCGGTGTCACCGGTGGCCAGCGTGTGCCTCAACGTCGCTGAAGACCACGTGGACTGGCACGGCTCCTACGCCTCCTACCTGGCCGACAAGGCCAAGGTCTACGCGAACACGCAGAAGGCCTGCATCTACAACGCCGAGCAGATCGAGACCGAACGCATGGTCGAGGACGCGGACGTGGTGGAAGGCTGCCGGGCCGTGGGCTTCACCACACTGACGCCGGCCATCAGCATGCTCGGCGTCGTGGAGGGGCTGCTGGTGGACCGGGCGTTCATCGCAGAGCGCAAAGACAGCGCGGCCGAACTCGCCTCGATCGCCGACCTGGGGCCGGTGGCTCCGCGTCACATGGTGGCCAACGCGCTGGCAGCCGCCGCCCTGGTCAGGGCCTACGGGGTGGAGCCATCGGCTGTGCGCCAGGGCCTGCTGAACTACCTTCCGGGAGACCACCGGATCCAGCTGGTGGCCCGGCATGAGGGTGTGCTCTGGATCAACGATTCCAAGGCCACCAACCCGCATGCCGCCGCCGCCTCGTTGTCCGCGTTCCAGAATGTGGTGTGGATCGCGGGAGGCTTGTCCAAGGGCGTGAATTACGACTCCCTGATCCAGGAACAGGGCAGCCGGCTCAAGGCCGTAGTCCTGATCGGCGCGGACTCCAGCGATCTGCAGGCCGCCCTGAAGCGACACGCGCCGGATGTCCCCGTGATCGGGCAGGGCAAGGGCGAGACTGAAGACGTGCAGACTGCCGGTACGGCCAAAGCCGACGCAGGCCCTTCGCCGATTTTCGGCGAGACTGTGATGGCCGAGGCCGTTGCCTCGGCGGCGCAGCTGGCCGCCTCCGGGGACACCGTGCTGCTGGCCCCGGCGGCTGCTTCCATGGACCAGTTCTCTTCCTATGCTCACCGTGGCGATGCCTTCATCGAAGCTGTCCGCGAGCTCGTGGAAGGGCAGGCTCAGACCAGCGAGGAGTAACAATGGTCAGCACGCCCACACGTACGACGGCGGCACGACCCGCCGCCGGCGGGGCCACCAGCGGCACTAAGACGCCTTCGGCGGCCCCGTCAACGGCCGGCAGGGCCGCCGTCACGCCCGCGGCCCGGGTGCGTGCCTGGAACCGCGGATTCTGGTCCGCACTGGAAGGCACCGGCAAGTCCCGCAACGGATCCACGTACTACCTGATCCTTGGCTCCACCCTGGCCCTGACGGCGATCGGCATCATGATGGTCCTCTCAGCCTCCAGCGTGGAAGCGATCGCCGCGGGGGAGTCTCCGTACTCCGCCGCCCTCAAACAGGGCGGATTCGCCGCGATTGGCGTCTTCGCGATGTTTGTCCTCTCACGCGTGAACGTCGTCTGGCTCAGGCGCTTCGCCTGGCCACTCATATTCCTGGCCATCGCCCTGCTGGGCCTGGTCCTTCTCGTGGGACGCAGCGCCCTGGGCAACCAGAACTGGATCGACGTCGGACCGTTCACCTTCCAGCCCTCCGAAGCCGCCAAGCTTGCCCTTGCGCTCTGGATGGCCACGGTGCTTGACCGCAAAGCCAAGCTCCTCCACGAATGGCGCCACGCGCTCATTCCGGTCGTGCTCCCGGGCGCCATTGCGGTCCTGGGCCTCATCCTGGCCGGAAACGACCTCGGGACGGCCATGATCGTGATGATCATCGTGGCCGCCGCGCTGTTCTTCGCCGGCGTGCGGCTTTACCTTTTCGGCTTCGCCGGGGCGGTCCTGGCCCTTGGCGCGACGATCCTCGCCGTCACGAGCCCGAACCGGATGTGCCGCATCCTGTCATGGACGGGCCAGACCTGCGCCGACGGCTCCGACCTGAACTACCAGTCCACCAACGGTCTGTACGGGCTCGCGTCAGGCGGCTGGTTCGGCGTCGGGCTGGGCCAGAGCCGGCAGAAGTACAGCTGGATTCCGGAAGCGCACAACGACTTCATTTTCGCGATCATCGGCGAGGAACTCGGACTGGTCGGCACGCTCGTCGTCCTGGTCCTGTTCGCCATCCTCGGCACCGCCATCTACCGGGTGGTCGTCGCCCAGCACGATGTCTTCCACCGCGTCCTGGCCGGCACGATCATGGTCTGGCTGCTGGGCCAGGCCAGCGTCAACATGGCCGTGGTCACCGGGCTCGCACCCGTGATCGGTGTCCCGTTGCCCTTCATTTCCTACGGCGGCTCCGCCCTGCTGATGTCGCTGTGTGCCATCGGCGTCGTCCTGTCCCTGGCCCGGGCCCAGATGGAACCCGGCATGCAGCCGAAGAAGATGCTCAAGTTCGGCCCGGCCGCGTTCGCCAATTCCGTGCGGAGGGCCCGCGCTGCCCGGGCCGCAAAGACTGCCGCCAGCCGGTCCGCTGCCAGCACCGCCTCCAGCCGATCCGCCGCCCGCACCGCAGCCCGTCCCAAGGCCCCCGCAGGCAAGAACCCCGCAGCCCGTCCCAAGGCCCCCGCAGGCAAGAACCCCGCCAAGCCTCCCGCAAGCAAGAACCCCGCCAAGAACTCTGCCGCCAAGAACCGTACGAAAGCGTAAACAGCCCTTCATGAACACCGAGTCGCCCTTGTCCGTGGTCCTTGCCGGCGGCGGAACCGCCGGCCATATCAGCCCGCTGCTGGCAATCGCCGGCGCCCTCCGGCAGTCCCGCCCCGGAGTGCAGCTCCTGGCTGTCGGGACCCCCGGGGGAATGGAAGCGCGGCTCGTCCCGGCGGCCGGCCTGGACCTCGCCACCATCAGCCGTGTCCCGCTCCCGCGCAAGCCTTCCGCGGACCTGCTGCGGCTGCCGGCCCGGATGGCCGGTGCGGTGAAGCAGGCGGGCTCCATCCTGGATGAGGCAGGCGCCGACGTCCTGGTGGGGGTCGGCGGGTACGTGTGCACGCCGATGTACCTCGCGGCCCGGCGCCGGAGAATCCCGATCGTGGTCCACGAAGCCAACACCCGTCCCGGCCTGGCAAACCGCGTCGGCGCAGCCCTCGGCGCCCACGTGGCGGTGGCCTTCGCCGCGACCAAGCTGGGCCGCGCCGCCCGGCACGTCGGCATGCCCATGCGCCCCGAAATTTCCGGCCTCGACCGCGCGGCTGCCCGGGCCGGTGCACGGCAGGCGCTCGGCCTGGACGCGGACAGGCCGACGCTGATCGTCACCGGCGGCTCCTCGGGCGCCCAGAGCATCAACCGGTCCCTCGCCGCGGCCGTGGGAGCCCTCGCCGACGCCGGAGTGCAGACCCTGCACATCACCGGCCGCGGCAAGTCCGTCCACGACGCCGACGGCAAGCCGCTCGCCGCGCCGGGCTACCGGCAGGTGGAGTACGTGGACGGCATGGAAACCGTCTACGCCGCGGCGGACCTGCTGCTGGCCCGCGCCGGAGCCGCCACGGTCTGCGAGGTGGCCGCCGTGGGCGTGCCCGCCGTCTTCGTCCCCCTGCCCATCGGCAACGGCGAGCAGGCCCTGAACGCCGCGGGCCTGGTTGCCGCTGGAGGCGCGTTGATCGTCGATGACAAGGCGTTCTCCGCGGACTGGATCAGCGGCAACATCATTCCCCTGCTGCAGGACAGGGACAGGCTGGCCCGGATGGCCGCGAGCTCCGAACAGCTCGGCATCCGCAACGCGGACCGGCGCATGGCCGATCTCATCCTCGAAGTCGCGTCCTCGAACGAGCACAGCGGGAACCGGCAGCGTCCGAAACAGCAGGGCACGAACCAGCACGGCAGGAAGCAGTAGAGCAATGACCCAGCCCCAACACGGCACGCGTGCCCTGGAATCCCTCGGCCGCGTTCACTTCATCGGCATAGGCGGCGTCGGCATGTCCGCCGTTGCCCGCATCATGGTGGCCCGCGGCATCCCGGTGAGCGGCTCCGACGCCAAGTCGCTGCCCGTCATGGCGGACCTCGCCGCCGCCGGGGCGCGGATCGCCGTGGGCTACGCTCCCGGCAACCTGGGAGACGCCCAGACGGTGGTCGCCGGCTCTGCGATCCGGCCCGACAACCCCGAGCTCACGGCGGCCCGKGCCGCCGGACTCCCGGTGCTGCACCGCTCCGAGGCGCTGGCCGCCACGATGGCGGATGACACCGTGGTGGCAGTCGCCGGAACGCACGGCAAGTCCACCACGACCTCCATGATCACGGTGCTGCTGCAGGGCGCCGGACTGGACCCCTCGTTCGCGATCGGCGCCAACGTCCCGGCGCTCGGGGTCAACGCGGCGCACGGAACGGCGGGGATCTTCGTCGCCGAGGCCGACGAGTCGGACGGCTCCTTCCTGAACTACCGCCCCACGATCGCCGTGGTGACCAACGTCGAGCCGGACCACCTGGACTTCTACGGCACCGCCGAGGCCGTCTATGCCTCCTTTGACAGCTTCACGGCCCTGCTCCCGGCCGACGGCGTCCTGGTGGCGTGCGCGGACGACCCCGGAGCCAGGGCGCTGGCCGAGCGCACCCTGGCCCGCGGCAACACCCGCGTGGTCCTGTACGGAACGGCCGACGACGCCGCCATCCGGCTGCACGACGCGGGACCTGGCCGGATGGCGATCTCGACGACGGCGGGCACGTTCGGCGTCGAACTCCAGGTTCCGGGCCGGCACAACGCGCTCAACGCTGCCGCAGCCTTCGCCGTGGCGATCGAACTCGGCGTCGCGCCGGACACCGCTGCGGCGGCACTGGCCCACTTCTCCGGCGCCTCGCGCCGTTTCGAGTTCAAGGGGGAAGGCCGCGGCGTCCGCGTCTACGACGACTATGCCCACCACCCCACGGAAGTCCGCGCCGCGCTGTCCGCGGCACGGGCGGTCGCCGGGCAGCACAAGGTGCATGTGCTCTTCCAGCCGCACCTGTTTTCCCGGACCCGCGAATTTGCCCGCGAGTTCGCCGAAGCGCTCAACACGGCGGACACGGCCCTGGTCCTGGACATCTATCCTGCCCGCGAGGATCCCATTCCAGGCGTCACCAGCGGGCTGATCGCCGAGCACCTGGGCCCAGGCGGCCGCCTTGTCGGACCCGACGGGGAGGCTGTGCGGGCACTGCTGGCGGCCGCCGGACCGGGGGATATCGTGCTGACCGCCGGCGCCGGTGACGTCACGGCCTACGGGCCGCTGGTTGTCGAGGCCCTGACGGCCGAGGCCGCCGGTGCCTAGCGCCAGGCGCCCCACCTACCGCGGGGGATCAGGCACCGGCGGAACCAGCGCCGGCACTAATGCCGGAACCGGCTCCCGGCCGCCGTCCGGCGGAACGGGCACGGATGTCATTTCGGCGTCCAAGACCGCCGCGGAAACTGCCGGCGGTCCGGTCCGCAATACGCAGAACCTGCAGGGCACACCGGACAACGGGCCCGGCAAGGTGCTCTCCTTCCCCGAACCCAAGGGCAAGCGCCGCCGGCGGATCCTGCTCAGCACCATCGGGATCGTGGCCGTGGTGATGGCGGGCATCGTCGCGGCCGCCGTCTACTCACCTGTGCTGGCCCTGCGGACGGTCACGGTGGAGGGCACAAAAATGCTGCACCCGGACCAGGTCCAGGCCGCCCTCGCGCCCCTTCAGGGCAAGCCGCTGCCGCAGATCAGCGAGGAGGAGGTCACGGCCCTGCTCAAGCCGCTGGTCCAAGTCAAGGGCGTCACGGCGAAGGCGCTGCCGCCCGCCACGTTGCAGGTGCACGTCACCGAGCGCGTTCCCGTGGCCCTGGTCAAGCAGGGCAAAACGTTCCAGCTGGTGGACGTCGACGGTGTCCAGCTCAGCACCACCGCCGATGCCGCGTCGGTATCGCTGCCGGTGATCGACGGCGGCAGCGGAACGCTGCCGAAGGACCTGTTCCAGGCCATCACGGCGGTGCTGGGGGCCCTGCCGGCCGATGTGCTGGCGCGGCTCTCCAACGCCTCTGCCGCGTCTGCCGACGCCGTCGAACTCAAACTCGTCGACGGGCAGACAATTGTGTGGGGCAACGCGGGGGAGAAGGAGCTGAAGGCCCGGGTTCTATCTGCCCTCCTGAAGGTCCCGGCCGACCCGAAGAACCCGGTGAAGGTCTACGATGTCAGCGTGCCCCGGCACCCTGTCACGCGGTAGCCGGCGATCAGATCCGCCGCGGTCCGGATGTCCAGCGGACGTCCAGGTGCCCGCGGGACTACTTACAGGGGCTATTTGCCCGGTATTCGCGCGACACGCGGCGCCGGTTATTGAATGTCCCCTGCATAGGAAATACCGTCACAGACATGAGTTACTTGACATAACTATAACCTTCAAGTCGAAGGTTAAGGTTCAAAGCTTCAAGCAGGACTCGATCAGTTTTCGCATTAGTACACGAACAAGGGACACGTAACGTGGCAGCTCCGCAGAATTACTTGGCCGTCATCAAGGTCGTCGGCATCGGCGGCGGTGGCGTGAACGCAGTCAACCGCATGATCGAGGTCGGTCTTCGCGGCGTCGAATTCATCGCCATCAACACCGATGCCCAGGCATTGTTGATGAGCGATGCCGACGTCAAGCTCGACGTCGGGCGTGAGCTGACCCGTGGACTCGGTGCTGGCGCGAACCCTGAAGTTGGCCGGCAGGCCGCGGAGGACCACGCTGATGAAATCGAAGAGGTCATCCGGGGAGCAGACATGGTCTTCGTCACCGCCGGCGAAGGCGGCGGAACCGGCACCGGCGGCGCCCCCGTCGTCGCCCGGATCGCCCGGTCCCTGGGCGCCCTGACCATCGGCGTCGTGACGCGCCCCTTCACGTTCGAAGGCCGCCGCCGGGCCGGCTCCGCCGAGGCCGGCATTGACGCCCTGCGCGATGAAGTCGACACCCTGATCGTGATCCCGAACGACCGCCTGCTCTCCATCAGCGACCGCAACGTCTCGGTCCTGGACGCGTTCCGTTCCGCCGACCAGGTCCTGCTCTCCGGTGTCCAGGGCATCACGGACCTCATCACCACCCCCGGCCTGATCAACCTCGACTTCGCCGACGTCAAGTCGGTCATGCAGGGTGCCGGTTCCGCGCTGATGGGCATCGGTTCCGCCCGCGGCGAAGACCGCGCCGTGAAGGCTGCGGAGCTGGCCATCGCCTCCCCGCTGCTGGAAGCATCGATCGACGGCGCGCACGGTGTGCTGCTGTCCATCCAGGGCGGCTCGGACCTTGGCCTGTTCGAAATCAATGAGGCAGCCCGCCTGGTCCAGGAAGTCGCCCACCCGGAGGCGAACATCATCTTCGGCGCCGTGATCGACGACGCCCTTGGCGACGAGGCACGCGTCACCGTCATCGCCGCCGGCTTCGACGACGTGAAGGCCACGTCACCGTCCATGGACCAGTCCCTGCCGGCTGCGCCGCAGCGGCCCACGTCCGCCGCCCCCGCCCCGGCGCAGGCACCTGCCTCCGCCCCGGTCCAGCCGCTGCACGCCACTGTCGGCGCTTCCGGCTACGGCGGCTGGGGCCAGCAGCGTCCCTCTGCGGTGCCGGCCGATTCGGGCTTTGACGTCGACCTTCCGGCCGTCGTGGAGCCGGACCTGTCCGGCCGGCACTCCGATGACCTGGATGTCCCGGACTTCCTCAAGTAAATAGCCCCGCTTCAGCATGGCACCGCCGTCCGGCGGTGCCATGCTGCTTTGCGGCGGGTTACGGTGGATTGTATGAACGCAGGTATTCCGGACATGTTGATGGCGGTGTTGTGATTGTTTTGCTGGCGGGCTGAAGTCCGGCCGGGCGTATGGGTGGCTTTCACCGACGCCGGGGCCGGGAACCTGGCACTGCATGTCGGTGATGACCCCGTGGCGGTCCGCCGCCGGCGCGCGGAGCTCGAAGCGGCCGCCGGGCTCGGCGGGCGCTCGTTCCGGTACATGAACCAGGTCCACGGCAGTGACGTCGCCACCATCGTTGGGTCCACGGCCGCGGACGCCGCCGGCCAAGGTCCGGCCGCGCCCACGGCCGATGCCATGGTCTCCCTGACAGAGCCGCTGGCCGTCCTGGTGGCGGACTGTGTGCCGGTGGTCCTGGTCGGCGAGGACCCGGCCGGGGCGCCGGTGCTGGGCGTCGTCCACGCCGGACGGCCCGGCGTCGCCGCCGAAGTGGTGCCCGCCGCCGTCGCCCGCCTCCGGGAGCTCGGCGCGGAACGCATCAGCGCCTGGGTGGGGCCCTCGGTCTGCGGGCGCTGCTACGAGGTCCCCGACAAGCTGCGGGCGGACGTTGCCGCGGCCGTGCCCGCCACCTGGTGCACCACCTCCACCGGCACCCCCGGCCTGGACCTGCCGGCCGGGGTGCGGAGCCAGCTGGAAGCTGCCGGCGTCGCGATCGAATACTCCGGGGGATGCACCCTCGAGGACGACACCCTCTTCTCCTACCGCCGCAACAGCCACACCGGCCGCTTCGCCGGGCTTGCATGGACGGACGGGACACACGGGACTGACGGGAAAAGGGCGCATGGCCATGACTGAGCCGGCGCAGGGCCCCGACACCAACGCCGTCAACGCCGTCAATCCCGCCACGGCGCCGGGGGAGCATCATCAGAACCGGACGGACGCGCTGGAAGGCCCCCGCCTGGCCCAACTGGACACGAACCTCGCGGCCGTCCGCCGCCGGATCGACGCCGCCGTGGCCGCCGCGGGCCGGCAGGCGGCGCCACCGCGCCTGATCGTCGTCACCAAGTTCCATCCTGCGCAGGACGTCCGGCGGCTGGCGTCGCTGGGGGTCACCGACGTCGGGGAGAACCGGGACCAGGAGGCCGCGGAAAAGGCGGCGCAGCTCCAGGACCTGGGCCTGAGCTGGCACTTCATCGGTCAGCTCCAAAGCAAGAAGGCCAAATCCGTGGTGAAGTACGCCGCGTCCGTGCACTCCGTGGACCGGGAAGCTGTGGCTTCCGCCCTGGCCAAGGCGATGGCCGTCGAAAGCGACCGCACCGGCCGGCCGCCGCTGGACTGTTTTATCCAGGTCAGCCTGGACGAGGACGAAGGGGCGCACCGCGGCGGCGCAGCCCCCGGCGACGTCCCCGCACTGGCCGAGCAGCTGGCCGCCGCCCCCGGACTCAGGCTCGCCGGCGTCATGGCCGTTGCCCCGCTCGGGGCGGACCCGACGGCTGCCTTCGAAAAGCTGGCAGGCATTTCCGGGCGGCTGGCGGAACAATTTCCGGAGGCCACAGGAATATCCGCCGGCATGAGCCAAGACCTCGAAGAGGCCGTCCGCTTCGGGGCGACACACCTGCGCATTGGCTCCGATATTCTCGGTCCGCGTCCGGCCCTGCGGTAAGTTCGACGTATTGGAAGGTAATGGCGGGGATTCCAAGGCTGTCTAGTCACTAAGCGGCCCGCTTACGGACAAGATTAGGAGTCGACCATGGCTGGCGCTCTGCGCAAGACAATGATCTATCTTGGGCTCGCCGACGGCGACGAACACTACGAGTCTGAGCACCCCACACCGCACAAGGATGAGGACGAATCCATGGAGCAGGACCGCGAGGAACGACGTGCGCCGGCGCCCGTCCGCGAGGTCCCCCGGGAAGAGCCTCACGCCGCTGAAGAGGAATATCGCGCACCTGTGACACCCATCAAGCGTGCGGCATCGAGCCGCGAAGAGACCACCGGACTCCGGCAAATCACGACCATCCATCCGCGGTCGTACAACGACGCCAAGCTCATCGGCGAAAGCTTCCGCGACGGCATCCCCGTCATCATGAACGTCACCGACATGGGCGAGGCTGACGCCAAGCGCCTCGTGGACTTCTCCGCCGGTCTTGTTTTCGGCCTCCGCGGCAGCATCGAACGGGTGACGAACAAGGTCTTCCTGCTCTCGCCGTCGTACATCGAAGTCATTGGCGACGACAAGAAGGTCAGCGAGACGCAGGCAAGTTTCTTCAACCAGAGCTAGGCCCGAATATTCGGTACTGATGCCAGGCGGGGACACCTGCCTGGCATCCGTGCGGAATTATCCGTGTTGAAATAGAAGTAACACTTTCCTTAGGACACTTCGGTATCCGGAATGAACATGGAGATATGAGTTAGCTCATGGGAATTGTTTTGGGGCTCGTCTATATCGCTCTGTTGCTTTTTTTCGTGGCATTGATCATCCGCCTGGTCTACGACTGGGTGCAGATGTTTGCCCGGAGCTGGCGGCCGCGCGGTTTGGCACTCGTGACCGCCCATGCTGTGTATTCGGTCACGGACAAGCCCCTCAAACTGCTCCGCCGGCTCATTCCGCCGCTGCGGCTGGGCGGAATGTCGCTGGACATCGGCTTCCTGCTGCTGTTCGTTGCCGTGAGCGTGGCGATGTGGGTCGTCAAGGGCCTGGTGTACGCCCAGCCGATCGCAGCATAGGCCGCCGCCGCAGCGGGCAGCGACCTGCCCGGGCCAAGGCCCAAACTGAAAGAAAACTCCGGTTTGACACTGCGGTGTTGAATTAGAGGAACCAGACCATATTTAGGTACCGTAGTTTTGACGGCCGGAAGGCCTACTGACTAACTAGACCAACGAGGTGACCAGATGGCTTTGACGCCAGAAGACGTTGTCAACAAGCGCTTTCAGCCGACCAAGTTCCGCGAAGGCTACGACCAGGACGAGGTTGACGACTTCCTGGACGAGATCGTCGTCGAACTTCGGCGCCTGAACCAGGAGAACGACGAGCTGCGCAAGAAGCTCGCCGAATCCGGCGCCGGCACGCCTGCCAGCTCCGCAGCCGCCGCACCCGTGGTGGAAAAGGTCCCGGCGCCCGTCAAGGCCGAGAAGGAAGACACCGCCAAGGCCGAGGCTGAGGCCAAGGCAAAGGCGGCCGCAGAAGCCGCCAAGAAGAAGGAAGCCGAGCAGGCTGCCAAGGCCGCCCAGGTTGTCGAACCGGCACGCAGCGCGGCCACCCCGGCATCGGAGTCCGCCGCCGGCCTGCTCGCCATGGCGCAGCAGATGCACGACAAGCACATCGCCGACGGCGAGCAGCAGCGGGACAAGATCATCGCTGAAGCCCAGATCGAGGCCAGCAGCCTCGTCAACGATGCGCAGGAAAAGTCCCGTAAGATCCTCGGTGCCCTCGAGCAGCAGCGCTCCGTCCTGGAGCGCAAGGTCGAGCAGCTTCGCGGCTTCGAGCGCGACTACCGCTCACGCCTGAAGGCCTACATTGAAGGCCAGCTGCGCGACCTGGACGCCCGCGGCTCCGTTGCGGCTCCCGAGGTTGGCGAAGCCAGCTAGGGCAAAAACCAAGTATTCTAAAAGCCGGTGGCTGAGGATTCCTCGGCCGCCGGCTTTTCCCTTTTCCCGCTACGTGCCGGCACCGGACCAGGTGCCCGGCGCTTGCCGGTACCTGACCCCGGTCCCCGCACTGGCTCCCGATCGAAAGCCCTATGACTGACGCACCATCACCAGACGCCATGCAGCCCGTCGAGGCGGCACAGCCCGTGCGCGCCCGGCCGCGGCGGGCAAAGCTGTTTGTCCTGTTCGCTGCCTTCGCGGTCTTCGCCTACGTGTTCGACCAGCTGACCAAGCTCTGGGTCACGACCACCATGACCGAGGGCGAGCGGATCCCCGTCTTTCCGCCGTTGCTGCACTGGTTCTACATCCGCAACTCGGGGGCGGCGTTCTCGATCGGCGAGAACGTCACCTGGGTGTTCACGATCATCATGGCGGCCGTGTCTGTCGCGATCCTGCTGCAGCTGCGCAAGCTCGGCTCGCTCTGGTGGGCCTTGGCGCTCGGGCTGCTGCTCGGCGGCGCACTCGGCAACCTGACGGACCGGCTGTTCCGCGAGCCGTCTTTCGCGATGGGCCATGTGGTGGACTTCATCCAGCTGCCAAACTTCGCGATCTTCAACATTGCCGACTCCGCGGTCGTCTCCGCCGTCGTGATCATCTGCCTGCTCACGCTCCGCGGGATTTCCCTGGATGGCTCGCGCCAAACGAAGGATACGGTGGCTAACGATGTCTGAAACTGCCTCAGGAAACGCAGCTGGAAACGCCGCTGACATGGCGGCCGATATGGCCGGCGAAGCCGGCACCGCACCTGCCGGGCACCACCGCTTCACCGTCACGGAGGACCTCGCCGGTTCCCGCGTGGATGCCGGCCTGGCCAGGCTGATGGACATCTCCCGCTCCCAGGCCGCCGTCCTGATCGCCGAAGGCAACGTCACCAGCAACGCAGGGAAGGTCGGGAAATCCCTCAAGCTCACCCTGGGCACCGTACTCGAGGTCGTGGTGCCGGACCGCAGGGACCCCTTGGAAATCGTGGAGGAAGTAGTGGACGACCTGTTGATCCTGCTGGACGATGACGAATTTGTCGTCATCGACAAACCGGTCGGCGTGGCCGCCCACCCCTCGCCGGGATGGGTGGGACCCACAGTGGTAGGTGGCCTCGCCGGGCTCGGCTACCGGATTTCGACGTCGGGCGCCCCGGAGCGCGCGGGCATCGTCCACCGGCTCGACGTCGGGACCTCCGGCGTCATGGTGGTCGCCAAGACCGAAAATGCCTACACCGTGCTCAAGCGCGCCTTCAAGGAACGCACCGTGGACAAGGTCTACCACGCCGTCGTCCAGGGCCTTCCCGATCCGCTGGCGGGCACCATCGACGCGCCCATCGGCCGGCACCCGGGCCATGACTGGCGGTTCGCGGTGACTGAGGACGGCCGTGACTCGGTGACGCACTATGAGGTCCTGGAAGCCTTCGGGAAGGCCTCACTCGTTGAGGTGCACCTCGAAACGGGCCGCACCCACCAGATCCGCGTGCACTTCGCGGCCCTGCGCCACCCCTGCGCCGGCGACCTCACCTACGGTGCGGACCCGCGGCTGGCCGCCACCCTCGGGCTGACCCGGCAGTGGCTGCACGCCAGGGAACTGTCCTTCGACCACCCGCGGACAGGGGAGCGGGTTACCGTCGCCAGCGAGTACCCGCAGGACCTGCAGTACGCGCTGAAGGTCCTGGAGTCCGGAAACGCCTGAGCCGCACGGCACGGGCGGCCTGAATCCACAGGCATTCTGCCGGGGCGCCCGCCGCCGAGGTTCTGTCCCCACCGCCGTGGCTGCACGCCGCCGTCGCGGCGCGGCACTAGAATGGTCCGGTGACTTCCAGCAACGACTCGTTTGTCCATCTCCACAACCACACCGAGTACTCGATGCTGGACGGTGCCGCCCGGCTCGGTGAGCTGTTCGACGAAACCGAGCGGCTCGGCATGCCGGCCCTCGCAACGACGGACCACGGCTACCTGTTCGGAGCCTTCGACTTCTGGAAGCGCGCAACCGATCAGGGCATCAGGCCCATCATCGGCGTCGAAGCCTATGTGACTCCCGGGACCGCCCGCACGGACAAGACCCGTGTGCGCTGGGGCGAGGAGCACCAGCGCAAGGACGACATTTCCGGCGGTGGCTCCTACACGCACATGACCCTGCTCAGCTACAACAACGTGGGCATGCGAAACCTCTTCCGGGCCTCTTCGATCGCCTCATTGGACTCGGTCTTCGGCAAATGGCCCCGGCTGGACCGTGAGCTGCTGAACACGTACTCGGAAGGGCTCATCGCCACCACCGGCTGCCCGTCCGGCGAGGTCCAGACCCGGCTGCGGCTCGGCCAGTACCGCGAGGCGCTGGAAGCCGCGGCGGAGTTCCGCGACATCTTTGGTGCGGAGAACTACTTCTGCGAACTCATGGACCACGGCCTGGACATCGAACGGCGCGTCACCGGCGACCTGCTGCGCCTGGCCAAGGACCTGAACCTGCCGCTGGTGGCCACCAACGACCTGCACTACACGCACGAGCACGACGCGAAGGCCCATGAGGCCCTGCTGGCCATCCAGTCCGGCTCCACCCTCCTGGAGCCGACCTACGACAACGGCGGCTCGCGCTTCGCCTTCTCCGGCAGCGGCTACTACCTGAAGTCACCGCAGGAAATGCGCGAGCTGTTCCGCGACCACCCGGAGGCATGCGACAACACGCTCCTGATCGCCGAACGCTGCGAAGTCTCATTCAACACCGGGGCCAACTACATGCCCCGGTTCCCCTGCCCGGAGGGGGAGGACGAAACGTCCTGGCTGGTCAAGGAAGTCGACAAGGGACTCCACTACCGCTATCCCCAGGGCATCCCGGACAAGGTCCGCAAGCAGGCCGACTATGAGCTCGAAGTCATCACCTCCATGGGCTTCCCGGGCTACTTCCTGGTGGTGGCCGACTTCATCAACTGGGCCAAGAACAACGGCATCCGGGTCGGTCCCGGGCGTGGCTCAGGTGCTGGCTCCATGGTGGCCTACGCCATGCGCATCACCGACCTTGACCCGCTGCACCACGGCCTGATCTTCGAACGCTTCCTCAACCCGGACCGCGTCTCCATGCCTGACTTCGACGTCGACTTCGATGACCGGCGCCGCTCCGAAGTGATCGACTACGTCACGCGCAAATACGGCGACGAACGCGTGGCGATGATCGTCACGTACGGCACCATCAAGACCAAGCAGGCCCTCAAGGACTCTTCGCGCGTGCTGGGCTACCCGTTCAGCATGGGCGAAACACTGACCAAGGCGCTGCCCCCGGCCGTGATGGCCAAGGACATCCCGCTGGCCGACATCCAGAACCCCCAGTCCAAGCGCTACAGCGAAGCCGGCGACTTCCGCCAGCTGATCAGCACCGACCCGGAGGCCGCCAAGGTCTTCGAGACGGCGCTGGGCATCGAGGGCCTGAAGCGGCAATGGGGCGTGCACGCCGCCGGCGTGATCATGTCCTCGGACCCCATCATTGACGTGATTCCGATCATGCGCCGCTTCCAGGACGGCCAAGTCATCACCCAGTTCGACTACCCGACGTCCGAAGGCCTCGGCCTGATCAAGATGGACTTCCTCGGGCTGCGAAACCTGACGATCATTTCCGATGCACTCGAAAACATCAAAATGAACCGCGGCATCGACCTCGACCTCGAAACGCTCGAGTTGGATGACACAGCGTCCTACGAGCTGCTGGCCCGGGGAGACACGCTCGGCGTCTTCCAGCTCGACGGCGGCCCCATGCGCTCCCTGCTCAAGCTGATGAAGCCTGACAACTTCGAAGACATCTCCGCCGTGCTGGCCCTCTACCGGCCCGGACCCATGGGCGCCAACGCGCACACCGACTACGCGCTGCGCAAGAACAAGATCCAGGAAGTCATCCCGATCCACCCGGAGCTTGAGGAACCGCTGTCCGAAATCCTCGGCGGGACCTACGGGCTGATCGTGTACCAGGAGCAGGTCATGGCCGTGGCGCAGAAGCTCGCCGGCTATACCTTGGGCCAGGCCGATATCCTGCGCCGCGCCATGGGCAAGAAAAAGAAATCCGAGCTGGACAAGCAGTTCGCCGGTTTCTCCCAGGGCATGCAGGACAACGGCTATTCCATGGCCGCGGTCAAGACCCTCTGGGACATCCTGCTGCCGTTCTCCGACTACGCCTTCAACAAGGCGCACTCAGCCGCCTACGGCGTGATCTCCTACTGGACCGCGTACCTGAAGGCGCACTATGCGCCGGAGTACATGGCAGCCCTGCTGACCTCGGTGGGCGACGACAAGGACAAATCGGCGATCTACCTCAACGAATGCCGGCGGATGGGCATCACGGTGCTGCCGCCCGACGTCAATGAGTCAGCCCTCAACTTCACCCCTGTTGGCACCGACATCCGCTTCGGCATGGGCGCCATCCGCAACGTCGGCGTGAACGCCGTCGAGGCCATGGTGGCGGCGCGCGAAAAAGAAGGCGCCTATACCTCCTTCAAGGACTACCTCCTGAAGGTCCCGGCGGTGGTCTGCAACAAGCGCACCATCGAATCCCTGATCAAGGCCGGCGCCTTCGACTCGCTGGGCCACCCCCGGCGTGCCCTGGCCATGATCCATGAAGAAGCGATCGACTCCGTCATCACCCTCAAGCGCAACGAGGCGATCGGCCAGTTCGACCTCTTCGCCGGCTTTGAGGACCAGGAGCCGGAGGCGTCGCTCAGCACCGAGATCCCGGACCTGCCGGAATGGGAGAAGAAGGACAAACTGGCGTTCGAGCGCGACATGCTCGGCCTCTACGTCTCCGATCATCCGTTGCAGGGGCTGGAAGGGCTCCTGAGCCAGCACGCCGACCGGTCGATTACCTCGATCATCGCCGAAGACGGTCCGCCGGACGGCTCGATCGTCACCATCGCAGGCATGATCACCTCGCTCAGCCGGAGGATCGCCAAGGCCAGCGGCAACGCCTACGCCCGCGCCGAAATCGAGGACCTCGCCGGTTCCATGGAGGTCATGTTCTTCGGCCAGGTCTACGGCCCCATCGCCTCGGTGCTCGCGGAGGACCTGATCGTGGTAGTCAAGGGCCGCCTGCAGCGGCGCGACGACGGCGCCGTCACCTTGAACTGCATGGAACTCTCCGTGCCGGACCTCAGCGACAGCCAGAACGGGCCCGTGGTGATCACCATGGCCACGCACAAGGCCACCGAGGCCGTGGTCACCGAGCTCGGCGACGTGCTGCGCACCCACCGCGGAAATTCGGAGGTCCGGCTGCACCTGCAAGGCGACACCCGGGTGGAAGTCATGGGCCTCCCGGTGCACCTCCGCGTCAACCCGAGCCCGTCACTGTTCGGCGATCTGAAGGTGCTGCTCGGCCCGACCTGCCTGGATAACTGACATGCAGGGGTTGCTGGCCGCCATGCAAGGCTGAGCGAGCCAGGGCGCCCTGAGTCCCTCCCGCCCCGCCAGGGTTCACGCATGGTATCCGAGGATCAGCTTTTCGGGTTGAGCGTTCCCCGGGCGATGCTGTCGGCGGAGTGGGCCGGGTTCCCGTTGTATGGCTGGTTGGAGACGTCCACGATGGGGTACTGGGCCAGGTCAATGCCGTCCGGGATGGTGAAGCTGCCGGATTCATTGTCGAGGACACCCAGGCTGACCATTCTGGACAGGTCGGCAGAGCCGACCCACACTCCCCGGAATCCGGTGATGTGGTCGTTGGAGAGCCGGATGATCAGGTGCCGGGTTCCATCGGGGAGTTGCTCCACCCGGGCATCTCCGCTCCCGGTATGTGCGGGCAGCGGAGTCAGGGGCGTTTGGGCGACGACTGTCGAAGCGGGTCCCGACTGGGTGGAGGTGGGTGCGGGAGTGCCGGTGCGTCCGAGCACTCCGGCGGCGGTCCATCCGGCGGCCGTGCCAAGAACGATTCCGGCCGCAGCCGCGATAATCCACAGACCGGGACGGCCATGCCCATCTTTGGCGCTGGGCCGCAGTGGGATCGGTGCCGGCTTTGTGCTGTCGCCGTGATTCGGGCGCGCCTGCCCCGCGGCAGGTTTCTCCGGTGCGGCTGGTTTCTCCGGGGCAGGGGGCCCTGAGCTGGGCTGGCTCAGGGGATCCGTTGCGAGGGCCGGCGAGAGGCCGAGGGCCTGATGGATGGCGGCCCAGTTCTGGCTGCCGGGTAGCTCGAGTTCGATGCCTGCGGTGTCGAGGGTGGCAACGTGCACGGCATGTTGCAGGCCTCGGAGGGTTTCGCTGCACATGGGGCAGCTGGCGAGGTGGTCGGCGTCGGCGTCCGTGCCCAGGGGCTCGCCAAGGGCCAGCAGACTGAGGAGTTCGGCGTCAAGGTGTTCCATGTTCCACCTCCAGGCGGGTGCGTAAGCGGGTGAGGCTGCGCCGGATGTGGCTTTTGACAGTGCCGAGCGGCAGGTTGAGGCGCGACGAGATCTGGTCGTGAGTCAGGTCTTCATAGAACGCCAGCCGCATTATTGCTTGCTGTGGATCCCCTAAGTGCTCCAGTTCTTCGTCCAACGTCAGGCGGTCGGCGACCTCTTCGACGTCCCCGGCATCCGGGCGGGAAGCGGGGACAACGACCAAGAGAGCGGCCGCTTGTTCGAGATGGCGCTGGCGGGAGCGAGCGGACAAGGCGTCGGAAATTGCATTGCGGGTGATCCCGATCAGCCATGCCGGCAGCCGCGCCGCCTCCGGGCGAAAAGTGGTCCGTGATTTCCAGGCCCGAATGAAGACCTCCTGGGTGACGTCGTCGGCAGCGGCACGCTCTCCCAGGGATCTCAGCGCCAGCGTGTAGACGAGCGGACTAAACCGGCGGTACGCCTCCGCGAGGACGCGTTCGTCGCCGCCGGCAAATGCGTGATCGAGACCGGAGTCCCAATCGTGCGATGCGGCAGCCTCCATCAGGTGCTCCTTTGAGCGGCAATGGCTCCTGTTGGACCACATTATGCCGCTCCCGCGGGGACTCCGCCATGCTCGAACCGGGTCAGCCCTCCGGGCTGTCACTGTGCGCGTGCCGGTGGGGCCGCGGTTGATGCGACCCCACCGGGCGAGAAAACAGGATGCCTGCTGGAGCTCCGGAAGGCTTACTCGTCGTGGCCTTTGTGTCCGCGCGATGAGGAGTCCACTACCTGTACGGCGACCCCAAGGTTGTTGTCGGCGACGCTTCCCCAGGCGTAGACGATGGTGTTTTTCCCCGCAGTGACCTTGACGTCGGCCGGGCCGATCAGAGGGTCGGTGGTTCCCTCGGCTGCGACCGAGGCCGGGACGGTGCCGGCCTTGAGGGTGAGGGTCTTTTGATGCCGGTTGGTGAGTCCCTCAATGACCGCGTTCCCACCGGCCAGGACATCGACGGCGGGGGCCGCAGCGACGTGCCTGACGGTCAGCTTGCCCTTTCCATCCGGGCTGGCGGAAGTGCTATTGGTGAAAAGGGTGGCCGTGGGCTTCCCGTCGGCGGCCAGATGCGCGACCGCTGTGTAGTCCCGACCTGCTTCGAGGTCCACCGTGACCGGACCTATCACGGGGTGGTCGGCGCTGGTGGCGTCGGCACCGGTGATGGCGACCTTGTGGTCTCCGTCGGGGACGTTCAACGGCCCGGCCAATGTGCCCGGTGTGAAGTTATCCAGGGTGAGCTTGCCGTCGACCCAGACGTCCACGGTCAGGCCCGGAACGCCGTGGAGAACGGAGAGTTTTGCCGTTCCCTCGTCGCTGTGGTGCCAGGTCCCGGCCTGGGCCGGGGAGGCCAGGGCCACTGCTGCCAGCAGCGTCATTGCTCCGGTGGCTGCAGAGAGTGTCTTGCGCATTTCCAACTCCTCATCGGGGCCCCACTTGGGGGGGGCGGTGGTTGTGCTTACACCCTTACTACCGGCCAAAGGCCGTCGCCGGATGCACCACCGGGGAAGTTTTAATGCGTGGCCCGCTGAGGCGTCTGTCAGATCTCGTAGTCGAGCGGAACGGGCTGGCTGTAGGCACCCGAGTGGTAGAGCAGGGGAACGCCGTCGTCGCCGACCTGGCCCTCCACCACCTCGACCACCACGACGGCGTTGTTCTCGAAGGAGAGCCGCATCTGGACCTTGCCGATCAGCCAGCCGCTGACCCCCTTGAGCACGGGCACCTCGTGGGGTCCGAGCTCCCAGTGGTCGCCGTCGAACCGGTTGCCGGCCCGGGCGAAACGGTCGGCGAGCTCCTGGTTTTCCAGCCCGAGCATGTGCACGCCAATGTAGGTCGTGTTCGCCACGGCCGGCCACGAGCTGGAGGTCCTGGCCATGTTGAACGTAAAGCGCGGCGGCTTGGCGGACAGCGAGGCCACGGAGGTCGCCGTGAATCCGAACGGGACACCGTTGTGGTTGGCCGTGATGATGGCCACGCCCGCCGCGTGCCGGCGGAACATTTCCCTGAATGTTCCCTCGAAAATACCTTCATCTGTGGCCACTGCGATCCAACTCCCTGCTGCACGTGCGTGTCGTACTTCTACTCTGCCAGCGTATTGCGCAGGGGAATCGAGTGCGGCATTTTCTTTACGTCTCCCGTCATGTGCTGCCCGCCGGCGTCATGCGCCGCGGGAATCCTTGTTACCGTTTGTTGCATGACACAGTCCGCGATAGACGGCCCCGTCCACCACGCCGGGGAACCCGCACAGCCTGCGCATTCCGAGCGGCAGCCCGGACCCGGCGGGACATGGCGGAAGGCCGCCGTCATCGCGGCCGCCGGCATCCCGGTGGGGCTGCTCTGGTGGCTTCTGGCGCCGTCGGGCCTGAATGTCCTGACCGGAAACCCGGACCTCGCCGCCGGCACCAACACCGCCACCTGGCTGCCCCGGGACCTTGTGCTGGCGGGGCTGTGCCTGCTCGCAGGGTGCATCGCCGGGTCATTCGTCGCCGGCAACAAGCACCAACAGCCGGGCCCCGGCGCCGTCATCCTGGTGGTCCTCGCCGGCGCTGCCGGTGCGCTCATCGCCTGGGGAACCGGCGTGCTCAGCGCCCAATGGTGGGGAGCGCCGGCGGATACCTCGGCCAGCGCCAGCGTCGCCTTCTCCCTGCGCTCCTATGCGGTCCTCGCCATCTGGCCGGCAGCGATCGCCCTGGCCATCTTCCTGAACAGCCTCTTCCCGGGCAACGGCGGCAAACCCCGCCGCGGCGGGGCACGTAAAATGATCGGGTGAGCCTAACTCCTGACAGCCCCGTGACCCCGATGACCGCCGCCCTCAACTTCCGCACGGTGGACGTGCGCGGTGCGCACCTGTCCCTCGCCGGACTCCGCGCAGCCGTGCCCCGGGCACAGCCCGGGACGATGGCCGACGCCGAGGGCAAGGTCCTGGACATCATCTCCGCCGTCCGCACGCGGGGCTTCGGCGCATTGCAGGAGCTGGCCCTGGCTTTCGACGGCGTCGAGCAGACCCATCCCCGCGTCCCGGCCGAGGCGCTGCGTGCCGCCCTCGAGAACCTGGATCCCGCCGTGCGCGCGGCCCTGGAGGAATCCATCAAGCGGGCCCGCGCCTTCGCCGACGCCCAGCGCCCGGCGAACATCGACGTCGAACTCGGCGAGGGCGCCGTCGTCAGCCAGAATTGGGTGCCGGTAGCGCGTGTGGGGCTCTATGTCCCAGGCGGCCTGGCGGTCTACCCGTCCTCGGTGATCATGAACGTGGTCCCGGCCCTGGCCGCCGGCGTCGAATCGATTGCCCTGGCCTCGCCGCCGCAAAAGAACTTCGGCGGCCTCCCGCACCCCACGATCCTGGCTGCGGCCTGCCTGCTGGGCATCGAGGAGGTCTACGCGATCGGCGGGGCGCAGGCCATCGCCGCCTTCGCCTACGGCATCCCGGCCGACGCGTCCGACGGCGGCCACCTCCCCGGGATCGACCCCGTGGATGTCGTCACCGGTCCCGGCAATATCTTCGTGGCCACCGCCAAGCGCCTGGTCAAAGGGGTTGTCGGGATCGATTCCGAGGCCGGCACCACGGAGATCGCGATCCTCGCGGACTCCACCGCCAGTCCCGCCCTCGTGGCCGCGGACCTCATCAGCCAGGCGGAGCACGACCCCAAGGCCGCCTCGGTCCTGTTCACCGACTCCGAGGCCCTTGCCGCCGCTGTCCGCGTGGAGCTAGAGCGGCAGGCAGCTGCCACCAAGCACTCCGGCCGGGTCCGCGAGGCACTTTCGGGCCCGCAGTCCGGGGTGGTGCTGGTCGAGGACCTGGAGCAGGGCATTGCCGCCTGCGACGCGTACGCCGCGGAACACCTTGAAATCATGACCGCCGACGCCGCCCGGGTGGCCGGCCGGATCCGCAGCGCCGGTGCCATCTTCGTGGGGGACTACAGTCCCGTGAGCCTGGGCGACTACTGCGCCGGCTCCAACCACGTGCTGCCCACCAGCGGCACCGCGGCATTCTCGTCCGGACTGAACGTGACCACGTTCCTGCGCGCCATCCAGGTCATCAACTACAGCCGCGCCGCGTTGGAGCAGGTCAGCGGCCACATCGTCAGCCTCTCCGGTGCGGAGGACCTGCCGGCGCACGGTGAGGCCGTCACGGTGCGGTTCGCCGCCCGGTAGCCGGCCCCCAAACCACTACATGTAGTAATTACAGGCTTGTTATTCAGCTACATCTAGTCGTAAACTGGCACTGATACAGCACGGACACGGCCGGATTGCGACAGGGCCGGATTGCGACAGGGGAGGAACCGACATGTATTGCCCGTTCTGCCGAAACCCTGATTCGCGGGTCGTGGACAGCCGGATCGCCGACGACGGCTCCGCCATCCGGCGCCGCCGGCAGTGCCCCGAATGCGGCCGCCGGTTCACCACCGTGGAAACCACGAGCCTGACCGTCATCAAGCGCTCCGGGGTCGGCGAGCCGTTCAGCCGCAGCAAGGTCATCAACGGCGTCCGCAAGGCCTGCCAGGGACGCCCGGTCACCGAAGACGATCTCGCCCTGCTGGCGCAGGAAGTCGAGGAGGCGATCCGGGGCTCCGGCGCCGCCGAAATCGAGGCCCACGAAGTCGGGCTGGCGATCCTGGAGCCGCTGCAGCGCCTCGACGAGGTCGCCTACCTGCGGTTCGCCAGCGTCTACCAGGCCTTCGAATCGCTGGAGGACTTCGAAGCGGCGATTTCCCTGCTTCGCCATGAGGCCGAGACCAAGGGCCGGGACGGTAAGAGCCCGGACAAACGGCCGCTTCAGGCGCCGTCGTAGATTTGCTGATTGTCCTGGTGACCGCGTCCTAGGATCCGCCACAGACTCCGGTGGTGGCAGCGGAGGGGAAGCCGCAGCCACCACCGGCTCCACCTCACCGCTCCACAAAAAAATTGAGCTATCACTCCGGGTCGTTCCCAGCGTTCAGAACGACCCGGAGTGATAGCTCAATTGGCTTTTACAGCGCAAGGGGCCTTTATTTGGCCAACTTGTGCTTGAGGGCAATCTCGATGGCCGCGCCCACGATCCCGGCGTCGTTCTTCAGTTCGGCCGGGACGATCGGCGTGCGCAGCTTCATGTGCGGCAGGTACTCGTCCGCACGCTTGGAGATGCCGCCGCCCACAATGAAGAGTTCGGGGGAGAACAGGAACTCCACGTGGGAGAAGTAGCGCTGCAGCAGCACGCTGTACTGTTCCCAGCTGAGGCCCTCGCGTTCACGGGCCACGGCCGAGGCCTTGGTTTCTGCGTCGAAGCCGTCGATTTCCAGGTGGCCCAGTTCGGCGTTGGGAACCAGTTTCCCGTCGAAGATGAACGCCGAACCGATGCCGGTGCCAAGGGTGATCACCAGCACGGTGCCGGCGACCCCCTCGCCGGCACCGAAGCGGGCCTCGGCGAGTCCGGCGGCGTCGGCGTCGTTGATGACCTCCACAGGGCGGCCGAGGCGCGCCGTGAGCATGGCATCGATGTCGGCTTCCAGCCATGACTTGTCCACATTCGCGGCCGAATGGACCACGCCGTGCTGAATGATGCCGGGGAAGGTGACCCCCACCGGGCTGCTGGGGTCGGGGGCACCGGAACGGGCAGAGAGCTCGGCGACAACCTGCGCGACGACTTCGGCCACGGACTCAGGGGTGGAGGGCTGCGGCGTCGGGAAGCGCACGCGGTCGCCGATCAGCTTCCCCTTCTTCAGGTCCACGATCCCGCCCTTGATTCCGGTCCCGCCGATGTCAATGCCGATCAGGGGGGCGTTCTTCTTCGACTTTTCGTCCTTCTTGGCCAATGTCGTTCCGTTCGTGGCAGGGGCGGGCTGTAGTGGCCGGGCGGGGCCGGCGGTGAAAGAGCAGGTGGTTCCGGGAACTAGCGTGTGGAGCAAACGGTCAGGGCAGCGTGAGGACCTCGGCGCCGGACTCCGTAACGAGCAGGGTGTGCTCGAACTGGGCGGTGCGCTTGCGGTCGCGGGTCACGACGGTCCAGTCATCGGCCCACATATCCCAGTCAACGGTGCCCAGGGTCAGCATCGGCTCGATCGTGAACACCATACCGGTTTCCATGGTGGTGTTGTATGCGGGGGCCGCGTCATAGTGCGGAATGATCAGCCCGGTGTGGAAGGCTTCGCCTACCCCGTGCCCGGTAAAGTCGCGGACCACGCCGTAGCCGAAGCGTTTTGCGTAGGACTCGATGGTCCGGCCGATCACGTTGATTTCGCGTCCGGGTGCCACGGCCCGGATGGCGCGGTTCAGCGATTCCCGGGTGCGCTCGACGAGGAGGCGGGATTCCTCGTCGACGTCGCCGACCAGGAAGGTGTAGTTGGTGTCGCCATGGACGCCGCCGATGAAGGCCGTGATGTCGATGTTGAGGATGTCGCCGTCCTGGACCACCGTGCTGTCCGGGATTCCGTGGCAGATGACCTCGTTGAGTGAGGAACACAGGGACTTCGGAAAGCCGCGGTAGCCGAGGGTGGAGGGGTACGCGTTGTGGTCCAGCAAGAATTCATGGCCCACCCGGTCCAGCTGGTCGGTGGTGACGCCGGGTTCGATGTGCTTGCCGACCTCCACGATGGCCTGGGCAGCGATCTTGGAGGCGATCCGGATCTTCTCGATGGTCTCTGCCGACTTGACCTCGGACCCTGTGAACTTTGCAGGAGCCGGCTTGCCTACATATTCCGGACGCGGGATGGACGGCGGTACGGGAAGCTGCGGGCTCACTGTCCCCGGGACCAGCGTGCCGATGGGTGCAGTTGAGGCTAGAGAAGGCATAGATTGATCATATAAGTAGCCGGGCGCAGCCCGGAAAATACAGCCGGAAAATACAAACGCCCCATAGGAGGGCAGTACGGCCGGAATAGTGGCCGGACTGCAGCTTGGACACTCAACCCCGGACACGCTCCGGGCCATAAAGGAGCCCCGATGCCCGAATACTGGTACAACGTCAACACCCACGAGATCGAGGAAGACGCGATGTCCGACTGGAGCCAGCTGATCGGACCGTACAAGACCCGTGAGGAAGCCGAACACGCCCTGGAAAAGGTCAAGGCGCGCAACGAGGCGTGGGACAAGGACGAGGACGACTAAGCCCGTTCCCGCCTGCTGCGCCCGCGGGAACGTCCGCCGGCGACCGCGGACCGGACATCGCACACGCTGACTGATTTTTCCCAGACCGTGATTCTCACCCTGTGCGGGTGAGTGCCGGCCGGTTGCCGCCCGCCATACTGGGAAAATGCCGACGCGCGTTGCCCGCACCCGCGGCGCCCGAATCTCAGATCTCGCCAGGCTCGCCCTTGCCTGGGCTGCCTCGACTGTAGCCCTCATTATCACCGGCGCCCTGCTGCCGGGGTTCTCTGCGGCCAGCTGGTGGTCATACGCCGCCGTGGCGGCGGCAGCCGGCCTCGTCGGCCTGGTCCTGCGCCCCGTGCTGGTGGAGATCTCGGCCAGGGTGGGCTGGGTGGCAGTGCTTCTTACCGCCCTGGTGGGGCAGGCCCTGATCATGTACGTCGCCATCCGTCTGGTGCCGGGCATCGAGTCGACGCCGTTGACAGCCATCGCCGCTACCTGGGTCAGTGCCGTCGTGGGCACACTCATCTCCTGGGCCACCACAGCCGGAACCGATGACGGCCTGATCACCTCGCTGGCCGGAAGGGCACGCCGGCAGGAAACGGTGACCGATCCGGAGGTTGACGGTATCCTGTTCGTCCAGCTCGATGGGGTCCCCTTCCCGGTGCTGCAGTGGGCGGTCCAGTCCGGGGGAGTGCCCCATCTCCGGCGCTGGCTGGCCTCGGGGGATTATCAGTTCCGTGAATGGACTCCCCAGCTGCCTTGCACCACGCCGGCGAGCCAGATGGGCATTCTGCACGGCACGGTCGACGGGATCCCGGCCTTCCGGTGGTATGACCGTGAGCTCCAACGCGTCCTGGTAGCCAACCGTCCGGCCGACGCCCGGGTGATCGAGGAAAGGCACAGCACCGGCCAGGGCCTGCTCTGCGACGGCGGCGTCTCCATCTCCAACCTGTTCACCGGCGACGCGCCCCGCTCGTTTTTGACAATGAGCCGGGTGGAGGTCCGGCGCGGCTCCACCCAGACCCGCCGGGCGTTCGCCTGGTTTTTCGCCACGCCGAACGGCTTCATGCGCAGCTTCACGCGGACCGTCGGGGAGATCTTCAAGGAGCGTTGGCAATCCCGGAGACAGATCAAACGTGACCTCAACCCGCGTGTGCGGCGGGACTGGACCTTCGCCCTGCTGCGGGCAGTCACCAACGGTCTGCTGCGGGACCTGAACACGGCCCTGGTGGCAGAGGAACTGCGTCGCGGCACGAAGAGCATTTACGTCGACTACGTTGACTACGACGAGATCGCCCACCACGCAGGCATGTTCCGACCCGAGTCGCTCGCCGCCCTGGATGGCTTGGACCGCACGCTCGGCGCCTTGGCCGAGCTCGCCGGGACCGCTCCCCGCCGCTACCGGCTGGTGGTGCTCTCGGACCACGGCCAGTCCCAGGGCACGCCGTTTGCGGACAAGTATGACCAGACGCTTGGCGATCTGTGCGCGGAACTGATGCAGGAACACGTTCAGAACGTGGACGCATCCGTCGAGGGACTCGGGCGCGCGGACTCCATCGCCGGCGACGTCGCCTCTGGCGGGTTGTCCGGGAAACTCGCCGGCCGTGCCGACGAGGTGCTGACCAAGGCACAAGAGACGCCAGCTCCGGGCGACGCCGCAGAGGATCCGGTAGTCGTGTTGGGCTCGGGCAACCTGGGCCTGGTGTACCTGCGGGGTGACCGGCGCCTGACTCTCCAGGCCCTCGAACATCGGTGGCCGGCCCTGGTCCCCGGCCTGGCGGGCCATCCCGGCGTCGGGTTCGTCGCCGGCATCGATGACGACGGCCGGGCGTGGGCCATCGGAAGCGGTGGGCGCCTCAACATCACCAGCGGGGCAGTGGAAGGCACCGACCCGCTGGCCGGCTTCGGGCCGCATGCGGCGCGGGTGCTGAAGCTCGCGCTGATGCACCCCGAGGCGCCGGATCTCTACGTCAACAGCACAGTGGATCCCGTGACCGGCGACGTTGCTGCCTTCGAAGGCCTCGTGGGATCCCACGGCGGCCTGGGCGGTTGGCAGGACCGCGCCATGCTAATGGGCCCGGCCGATCTCATGGCAGGGCTGCCCGAGAGGATCGAGGGGGCCGGAGAGCTCCACCAGGTGCTCGTCGCGATGCTCGAGTCCTGCGGCCAGCGCGCCACGACGGCGTCCCGCGACTAAGCGACTGGTTGGAGATCCCCAGCGGCCGGCCCAGTCCGAGGCCCTCCGCTTACACGGCTTACGAGGGCGCGACCCAGGACTGGCCGGGAGCGAGGACGACTGCCGTGCAGCCGGGAGCCTGTTCCGCCACGGCAGTGGCGAACCGGTGGCCGGGCCGCTCGAGCCAGCTCCGGGCAAAGTAGGTGACGAACGGAGGGTGCATCGTCCCCCAGTGCACCGGTAGGGCGAACCGTGCGCCGCTCATCGCGACAGCCCGGGCGGCGGTCTCCGGAGTCAGGTGTCCCGCCGAGAGCCTCGGCCCCCACCCCCAGACCGGCACCAGGGCGACATCGATCGGCCCTCCAGCCATGGCGGGGAGCGCGGCCATCTCCGGGAACAAGCCCGTGTCACCCGCGATCCACACGATGCCCGATTGGCCGCGGACGAGTTGGCCATTGGCGTCGTTGGGTCGGTGCGGCATTGGCCGGCTGTGATGCTCGGCCGGCACCTGGCGAATCTGGACGCCGCTGCCGACCGGGGTCCAGCCGTCGCCCAAGGAAACTGTGTGCGCCAGCTTTCGGCGACGCAGCCAGGCCACGTTCGCCGGCGCGCTCATCAGCGGTGCCCCGCGCAGCATGCGCAGGGAGCGCAACTCGGCGTGGTCGTGGTGCAGGTGGGAGAGGAGCACCGCGTCCGGTCGGTCCCACGAGACCGGGTCCGGACGCGGTGCCAGGCGTCGGAGCAACCCGGCATGGGAACGGAGCAGCGGATCGGTCAGGATCCGAACCCCGTCGAGATCCAGAACCACCGTGGAGTGACCAAGCCAGGTGATTCTCATGTCGGGCGTGCCCGTTTTCGTGTCAGGCCAAGGCCTTTGCCTTGAGAGAATCAAACTCGGTCTGGTTGATGGCTCCGGAATCAAGCAGCGCCCTGGCATCGGCGATCTGGCCGGCCGGGCTGGCCGTCGAGCCTGCGGCCTGCTTGATGTACTCCTGCTGGGCAGCCTGCTGCTGGGCCAGCATCTTCATCTGACGATCGGTCATGCTCCGGCCCCGGGCGATCAGGTAGATGAGGGCGCCGAGCCAGGGAACGAAGATCAGCAGGATAACCCAGCCGGCCTTGGCCCAGCCGCTGAGCTCGTGGTCGCTGAACAAGTCCATCAGGCAGCGGAACCACACCATCAGCGCAGCGATCCAGATGAAGAACCAGAAACTCCAGAGCAGAACGTCCCAGAAGCTATTCGTGTCCATCGATACTCCTCGAATCGTGTCCGCCGCAGCCTGACCTTGCGCTTAGCGCATGAAACCGTCCGGGCCGGCGGAACATCTTGAGGTCCTAATGCAGACCTTATTGGTCAGCCTGCCCGCACCTGAGGCGCAACGCATCGCCCGTGAAGGATGAGGTCTTGCAAAAGAGTCCCCGGATCCGGAAGGTCAGGGGCCCGCTGGAGCGGAACTAGAAGGAGTGTTCCGGGCCGGGGAACTGGCCTGAGCGCACGTCGTCGCCGTAGGCTTTTGCGGCGTCACTGAGCGACGTGCGGAGGTCGGCGTACTGTTTGACGAATTTCGCCATCTTTCCGCCGCGCAAACCGGCCATGTCCTGCCACACCAGGACCTGTCCGGTGGTGGCGCTGCCGGCGCCGATGCCGACCGTGGGGACGTCGACGGCGGCATCCACGGCGGCTGCCGTGGCGGCCGGGACCATTTCCATGAGCACGCTGAACGCGCCGGCGTCGGCCAGCGCGACGGCGTCGTCGATCAACCGCTGGGCGTCATCGCCGCGGCCCTGGACGCGGTAGCCGCCGAGGGAGTGTTCGCTCTGCGGGGTGAAACCGATGTGAGCCATGACGGGGATGCCGGCCTGGACCATGGCGCGGACGGTCTCGGCGTAGAACTTTCCGCCTTCGATCTTGACGGCGTGGGCCAGGCCCTCTTTCAGGAACCGGACTCCGGTGGCAACAGCCTGCTGGGTGGAGACCTCGTAGCTGCCGAACGGCAGGTCAGCGACCACCAGGGCCCGCCGTGCGGAGCGGGCGACGGCCCGGCACAGCGGAAGGAGCTCGTCCACCGTCACGGGAAGGCTGGTTTCGTTGCCGAAGACGTTGTTGGAGGCCGAATCGCCGACCAGGAGCACCTCGATGCCTGCCTGGTCAAAGATTTCTGCGGTGTACTGGTCATACGCAGTGAGCATGGCGAAGCGTTCACCGTTCACCTTGGCCGCCTGGAGATGATGCGTACGGATCCTGGCCGCCGGTTTCCGGGCCGCCTCCGCAGTCCCGCCGGTGCCGCCGTCGGCGGTCCCGCCGGTGCCACCGGCCGACGTGGCCGATGAGGCGGCCGCTGAAGCCGCTGCCGGGCCGCTGCCGTAGGGGGCCGCAAGTTCTGCGGGCGTGCTGGAATCGGAGCTGTTACTTGAGGCCATGCCACGAGCGTAGTGCGAGACGAAGTGCCGCAGCTACCGGGAGACGCCTTCGTGTGCCGTGAATCACATCACGCGGGCGGTCCGTGCGACGGCGCACTGCCGCCGAGCGCCGCGAATTCGACCGCCCGTATGTTAACGGTGTGTTACGCGGGGGTCCGGCTTCGGTAATCGGTGGCAATGCTTAGTAAAGTGAACCGTGAGCAGCCGCGGGGCCCATGAATGCCGGGCCTGGGGCGGATGGAAGAACCGGAAAGAGGCCAGTATGGACCGCCAGCAAGAGTTTGTCCTGCGGACGATCGAAGAGCGCGACGTGCGGTTTGTGCGCCTGTGGTTCACCGACGTCGTGGGATCGCTCAAGTCCGTGGCCCTGGCCCCGGCCGAGGTGGAAGGCGCCTTCGAGGAAGGACTCGGATTCGACGGTTCCTCGATCGAAGGCCTGGCCCGCGTCTTCGAATCCGACATGCTGGCCCAGCCGGATCCGGCCACGTTCCAGATCCTGCCGTGGCGCGGCGAGACGGAGGCCACATCACGGATGTTCTGCGACATCCTGACACCCGACGGCGAACCTTCCGCCGCGGACCCCCGCAACGTCCTCAAGCGCACCCTGGCCAAGGCCGCGGACATGGGCTTCACCTGCTACACCCACCCCGAGATCGAGTTCTACCTGCTCAAGTCCCAGGAACCTGGCCCGGACGGATCACCCGTCCCCGTGGACGAGGGCGGCTACTTCGACCACGTCCCGGGCGGCGTGGCCCAGGACTTCCGCCGGACCGCCGTGACCATGCTCGAATCGGTCGGCATCTCCGTGGAATTCAGCCACCACGAGGCCGGACCGGGCCAGAACGAAATCGACCTGCGCTACGCCGACGCCCTGCAGACCGCGGACAACATCATGACGTTCCGCACGGTCATCAAGGAAGTCGCGCTGCAGCAGGGCACGTATGCCACCTTCATGCCAAAGCCCTTCACCGCCCACCCGGGTTCCGGCATGCACACCCACTTCTCCCTCTTCGAAGGGGACACCAACGCCTTCTACGAGGCCGGTTCCGAGTTCCAGCTATCCGAGACGGCGCGCCAGTTCATTGCCGGCATCCTCAAGCACGCCCCCGAATTCACGGCCGTGACCAACCAGTTCGTCAACTCCTACAAGCGGCTCTGGGGCGGGGGAGAGGCGCCGAGCTACCTGAGCTGGGGCCACAACAACCGCTCCGCCCTGGTCCGCGTCCCGCTGTACAAGCCCGGCAAGGGCCAGTCCGCGCGGATCGAATACCGTGGCATCGACTCCGCCGCCAACCCCTACCTGGCTTACGCCGTGCTCCTCGGTGCCGGCCTCAAGGGCATCGAGGAGGGCTACCAGCTCCCCGCCGCGGCCGAAGACGACATCTGGTCGCTGAGCTCGGCGGAACGCCGCGCCATGGGACACGACCCGCTGCCGGCCAGTCTGCATGACGCCATCCGGACCATGGAGGATTCGGAGCTCATGCCGCAGATCCTCGGCGAGCAGGTGTTCGAGCACTTCCTGCGCAACAAGCGTGCAGAATGGCAGGACTACCGCCTCCAGGTGACGCCCTACGAACTGCAGCGCAATCTCGGCATTCTGTAGGTTGCCCCGATGAGCCTGGCACGACGCCTCATTGCCGCCGGCTTCAGCGATCTGGACAAGGGCGAGCGGTTCCTGGCGGCCCGGGAACTGGAGGGACTGGACCAGGATGCCCTTTTCGCGGGGCTGCAGCTGGCGGCCAACCCGGACACGGCCCTGCAGTCCCTGGTCCGGCTGATCGAGAAGCACCCGGAGCTGCGCAAGCTTGCCGTCGCGGACCCGGAAAGCAGCGAACCGCTGTACCGGGTCCTGGGGGCCTCCGAGGCGCTCGGCGAGTTCCTCATCCGCCACCCCGAACACCTCGACGCCTTCGACGTCCGGGTCAGCCCGGAACCGCTGCCCGCCGACACCGTGGCCCTGCGCACCCGGCTGCTGCAGTCGGTGCGGGCCGATCCCAAGTCGGCCCGGCCGGTGGCCGCCCTGAGCGGTCAGGAAGCCTACGCGGCCCTGCGCACCGCCTACCGGCGCGGGCTCGTGGAGCTGGCCATCAAGGACCTGTGCGCGGCCGATCCGCTGGACTTCATGCCCGCCGCGGGTGCGGAACTGGCGGATCTCGCCGGCGCCGCCCTCGAGGCGGCCCTCGCCGTGTCCCGGGCCGAGGCGGCGGAGAAGTTCGACGCCGCGGAGGTGGCCGACGTCGGCCTCGCCGTGATCGGCATGGGCAAATGCGGTGCCCGCGAACTGAACTACATTTCCGACGTCGACGTCATCTACGTGATCGATTCCGGCGCGCTGGAGGAGACCCGGGCCACGACCATCGGCACCGTCCTCGCCTCCGGGATCTCGCGCGCGATTATGTCCACGAGCCGCGAACCCGGGCTGTGGGAAGTGGATGCGAACCTCCGGCCCGAGGGAAAGTCGGGGCCGCTGGTCCGGACCCTCGCCTCGCACGAGAGCTATTACGCGCGCTGGGCCGAGAGCTGGGAATTCCAGGCCCTCCTGAAGGCCCGGACCATCGCCGGAGACACCGCCCTGGGAGCCCGCTACGAAGCAGCCCTGACGCCCCTGATCTGGTCCTCGGCCGGGCGGGAGGGCTTTGTCGAATCCGTCCGCGCCATGCGCCGCCGCGTCACCGAGCACATTCCAGCCGAGGAGGAACAGCGGCAGATCAAGCTGGGCCGCGGCGGACTGCGCGACGTCGAATTCACCGTCCAGCTGCTGCAGCTCGTGCACGGCAAGTCCGATGAATCGTTGCGCCGCCGTGACACCACCTCGGCCATCGCCGCGCTGTCCGCCGGCGGGTACATCGGCCGTTCCGACGCCGCGGAGTTTGACCGCGACTACCGCTACCTGCGGCTCCTCGAACACCGGATCCAGCTGTTCCAGCTGCGCCGGACGCACCTCATGCCGGTGAACGAAGCGTCATTGCGTTCCCTCGCCAAGGCGGTCCTGGGACCGTTCTCCGCCGAGCGGCCCAAGCCGGACGCCCTGGTCGCGGCGTGGCGAAAAACCAAGCGCTCCGTGCGGGAACTCCACGAGCGAATCTTCTACCGGCCCCTGCTCAATACCGTCGCCACCCTGAGCAGCGAAGAGGCCCGCCTGACCCCGGAAGCCGCCCAGGGCCGTCTCGCCGCCCTCGGCTACCTCGATCCCCCCGGCGCCATGCGGCACATCGAGGCCCTCACCGCCGGCGTGAGCCGGCGCGCCGCACTCCAGCGCCAGCTCCTGCCCATCCTGCTGGACTGGCTCGCCGACGGCGTGGACCCCGACGCCGGGCTGCTCGCCTTCCGGCGGGTGAGCGAGGCCCTCGGCACAACACACTGGTACCTGGGCATGCTCCGGGATTCGACGGCCGCGGCTGAGCGGCTCTGCCACGTGCTCGCCAACTCCCGGTTGATCGCGGACCTGCTGGAGGTTTCGCCCGAATCAGTGGCGTGGCTGGGCACGGACAAGGAATTGGTGCCGCTCAGCTTCGAATCCCAATGGCTTGAAATCACCTCGAAGATGTCCCGGCACGCGGACCCGGAGAGCGCCATGCGGCTGATCCGGCTGATCCGGCGCCGGGAAATCCTCCGGGTCGCCATCGCGGACAGCGCCGGGCTGCTGGACCAGGACCAGGTGGGGGAAGCCCTCGCCGACACCGACCGGGCCGCCGTCCTGGGGGCGCTGCGCGTGGCGGAGACAATCATCACCGCCGAGGAACCGCTGAAGACCCACGTGCTGGTCGTCGCGATGGGCCGTCAGGGCGGCCGGGAGATCGGCTACGGCTCGGACGCCGACGTCATGTACGTCCACCGCGGACTCCCCGGCGTGCCGGAAGAGGAGGCACAGGCTCAGGCCCTGCAGATCGTGGGCAAGCTCTCCAGCCTGCTGACCCAGCCGCTCAAACCGGCGATCCTGGCCGAGCGGGTGCTCGCGGTGGACGCGGACCTGCGCCCCGAGGGCAAGAGCGGGCCCATGGTGCGGTCCCTGGAGTCCTATGCCGAGTACTACCGCCGGTGGTCCCTCGTCTGGGAGGCCCAGGCGTTGCTGCGGGCGCGCCCCATGGCCGGCGACGATGCCCTGGCCGAGGATTTCGTGGCGCTGATCGACACCATCCGGTACCCGGAGTCTTTGTCTGACCAGGACGTGCGGGAGGTACGGCGGGTCAAGGCCAGGGTCGAGGCGGAGCGCCTGCCGCGCGGCGCCGATCCCGCCCGTCACCTGAAGCTTGGCCGGGGCGGGCTGAGCGACGTCGAATGGCTGGCCCAGCTGCTCCAGCTCCGGCACGCCGGCCGGCACCCGGAGCTGCGGACCACGTCCACGGTGGACGCGCTCGAGGCGGCCGCGGCACTGGACCTGATGGACGCCGGGGACACCGTCATCCTCCTCCGGGCCTGGCGGCTGGCGAGCAGGATCCGTTCGGCCAACGTCATCTGGACCGGCCGGCCCTCGGACCTGCTGCCCTCGTCCCGCCGCGACCTAGAGGCGGTGGCCCGCTGGTGCGGCTACGGCCAAGGCAACGCCGCGGCGCTGGAGGAGGACTACCTGCGGTTGAGCCGGCGCGCCCGGGCGGTATTCGAGCGGGTCTTCTACGGCCAATAGCGCCCGGCGGCGGCCTGCCGGGCGCTGACAGGGCCTACTGACACTTGCTGCGGGCGGTGCTACCTTGGGCCAATGGCCAGGCAACTTTTGGTGAACCTTCCCGTCCGGAATCTCGATAAGACCGTTGAATTCTTCACGGCGCTGGGATTCTCCTTCAACCCCGACTTCACCGATGAGAACGCCACCTGCATGATCGTCAACGACGGCGCGTACGTGATGCTGCTCGTCGAGTCCTACTTCAAGACCTTCACCTCGAAGTCCGTCGCCGCTACGGCCGGCACCGCGGAGGTCATCATGTCCTTCTCGCTTGAGAGCCGCGAGGCCGTGGACGAGGTCATCCGCACCGCCCTGACCTCCGGGGGCACGGCATCGGAGGAAGCCCAGGACTACGGCTTCATGTACACGCACAGCTTCCAGGACCCGGACGGCCATCTCTGGGAAGTCTTCTGGATGGATCCGGCCGGACCACCCAAGGACGCTGCGCTGTAGCTGCAGTCCTGTAGCCGCTTTCCTGTAGGCGGGGGTACCGGCGGCGCGGGTACGCTGTCTACATGTCCGGACACGTATGGCTGCTGCCTTTGAAGAACCTCGACGACGACGCCCGCGCCATCAAGCTTGGGGAGATCGCGCTGCTGGAGCTCGGCGAGGGGCAGCAGAAGTTCGTGGGGGACCCGCTGCGGATGATGCTGATCGGGCTCGAGGAAGAGTCCCGGCACCCGTTCGCCGTGGATGCGAACGGGGCCGCCGTGGGAGTCCTGACTCTCCAGGCCGGAGCGGCGACCCTCGCGGGCTGGGCCGAGGACCACACCGCCTGGCTCCTGCGGGGCTTCCTGATCGACCGGCGGCAGCAGGGCAAGGGCCTCGGCACCCTCGCCGCGGAGGCCGCCGTGCGGGAGGCAGCCAAACTGACGGCGGGCCTCGGCAGCGGCCAGACCGGTGTCGTACTCTCCGTCAACGAACTGAACCCCGGCGGTCAAGCCGCTTACCGCAACGCCGGATTCGAGGACCGCGGCCGCTACGAAGGCGGCGACCCCGGCCCGCAGCGCGTCATGTACCGGGCATTCTGACCGGAAGCACACCTTGACTGGGACGACGTGTGCTCCAGTATGGGGTCATGATCAGCCACTAGAAAGGTGCATGATGGGTCGCTCGCAGATGCAGGTAGAACCGGTCATCCAGGAACTCCACATCCCCGCCGGGCTGGCAGGGCCGGTTGAGTTGACGGTGGACGTACGTTGTTTCCTTGTGCCGCACGCGGCGGGGTTGCTATTGATCGATACGGGCCCGGAAGGAAGCATGGATGCGATTGCGGCGGCCTTGGACCGTGTCGGAGCAGCATGGAGTGACATCACGGACGTCGTCCTCAGCCATTGGCATCCGGACCATGTCGGCGGCCTCGGCGAAGTCGTGGAACGGAGCCCCCTGGCCGCGATCTGGGCCGGTGCGGCGGACGTTTCCCAGATTCGTTCCGCGGTGCCGGTGCGCCCGCTCGTGGAACGTGACAGGGTCCGTAGTCTTCAAATCGTGCAGACGCCCGGCCATACCGCAGGACATATCAGCTTGCTGCACGACGACGGAATGCTGTTCGTAGGGGACGCTGTTGGGACAGCCGGAGGAGTTATGCGACGGCCGCCGGAGAAGTTTACAGCGGACTCGACGACAGCCGAAGAGTCGCTTCTGAGACTGAGCTTGCTGGAACCGGACCGGATGCTCTTTTCCCATGGACCCGAGATCCCTGACCCTGTTGGGGCATTACGCCGGCTTCTTGCTGTCAACGATGGTTGACGCACCTCCTGGCGTCAACTAATGTTGACGTCAGGAGGTGCGTCATGCAGACATTGATTGGCTCGATGGACGGCAAGGGGCCGGCCGAGGCACTCTACGCCGTGGCGGAGCTTCACAAAGAGCTGGCGCGCACGGAAACCGAAGTAGTGCTGCGTGCCCGGCAGGCCGGACTGTCGTGGGAGGCCATTGCGGTGTGCCTTGGCGTCAGCAAGCAGGCCGTGCACAAGAAGTACGGAAAGCGCTGAGGTGTGGAAGCGCTGAACTATGCATTAGCCAGACCTAGGCCGCGACCGGAATGCCGAAGGTATCTCGCGGGTCCTAACGGCCTTTGCGGGCCACAATTCGGATCACCGAGGCACGCAGCGGTCGGATAACCCAGACCAGGCCCGCAACGATCAGCACACCGGCGATGGAGAAAAGCAGCGGCAGCGGGTTTGAGCGGTCGGTACTGGCCAGTTGCGCCGTGGCAACGGGAGGTCGGGGCGCGGAGGACGGTGCCGGGCTGGCCGTGGCAGCCGGTGCCGGCTTCGCCGACGCGGCGTCGGCCGGGGCAGCTGCCGTGGCCGGGCCGGCAGCGTCGGCGGCCTGCGACTCAGATTGCGAGGCTGCCTGCGGCTGGACGAAACCACCGCTGGCACGCACAGGAACGATGGTCGGCGCGGCGGCATTCCGGGTTGTTGGCTGGACGGCCTTGACCTGACGGATGGTCTGTTTCCCGGGCCGTGCCGGAGCTGGAGCCTGTCCGGCTGGGGCCGGGGCGGGTGCGTGTTCAGCGGGTGCGTGTTCTGCGGGCGCCTGTTCAGAGGGGGCCGGGGCCGGGCCGGGGCCGGGCTGACCGCCACCGTCGTCCTCGCCGTCGTCAACCGCGTCGCCCTCAACGCAAAAAGAGTCCGCCCGGGCTGCCGTATGTGGCAGGCCGGGCGGACTCTCGTGGCACTGTGCGGTGCGTAGCCGCGTGTTGCGACTAAACGCCGTAGTAGAGCTCAAACTCGTACGGGTTCGGGCGCAGCGAGAGCGGACGGATCTCGTTCTCGTACTTGTACTCGATCCAGGTGTCGATCAGGTCCTGGGTGAAGACGCCGCCGGCCTGCAGGAACTCGTTGTCCTCGGCCAGTGCATCCAGGGCCTCCTCGAGGGTGCCCGGAGCCTTGGGGATGTCCTTGGCTTCTTCGGCCGGGAGCTCGTAGAGGTCCTTGTCGATCGGAGCCGGGGGTTCGATCCGGTTGCGGATGCCGTCGATGCCGGCCATCAGCTGGGCAGCGAACGCCAGGTACGGGTTGGAGGAGGGGTCCGGAGCGCGGAACTCGATGCGCTTGGCCTTCGGGTTGGAGCCCGTGATCGGGATACGGATACCGGCGGAGCGGTTGCCCTGCGAGTAAACCATGTTGACCGGGGCTTCGAAGCCCTTGACCAGGCGGCGGTAGGAGTTCACCGTCGGGTTGGTGAAGGCCAGGACGGCGGAGGAGTGCTTCAGCAGGCCACCGATGTACCAGCGGGCGGTGTCGGACAGGCCGGCGTAGCCCTTCTCGTCGTAGAACAGCGGCTCGCCGCCGGTCCACAGCGACTGGTGGCAGTGCATGCCCGAGCCGTTGTCACCGAAGACCGGCTTCGGCATGAAGGTCACGGACTTGCCCCAGGCATCGGCGGTGTTCTTGATGACGTACTTGAACTTCTGCAGGTCATCAGCCGCGTGGGTCAGGGTGGTGAACTTGTAGTTGATCTCAGCCTGGCCGGCGGAGCCGACTTCGTGGTGGCTGCGCTCGACCTCAAGGCCGGCCTCGTCCAGGGCAACACACATGGCGTCGCGCAGGTCGGCCTGCTTGTCGGTGGGGGAGACCGGGAAGTAACCGCCCTTGACCGGGGTCTTGTAGCCGAGGTTTCCGCCCTCTTCCTCACGGCCGGAGTTCCAGTGTGCTTCCTCGGAGTCGATCTTGTAGAAGCTGCCCTGCGGGGAGGACTGGTACTGGACGTTGTCGAAGACGAAGAACTCGGCCTCGGGAGCGAAGAACGCGGTGTCGGCGATGCCGGTGGAAGCCAGGTAGGCCTCAGCCTTCTCGGCCACGCCGCGGGGATCGCGGTGGTACGGGTCACCGGTACGCGGGTTCACGATCGAGAAGTTCAGTGCAAGGGTCTTCTCCATGCGGAACGTGTCGATGAACGCCGTCGTGACGTCCGGGATGAGCTGCATGTCAGACTCGGCGATGCCCTGGAAACCGCGGATCGAAGATCCGTCGAAAAGCTGGCCGTTGACGAAGAAGTCGGCGTCAACGCTCTTGGCGGGCACGTTGAAGTGCTGCTGAACGCCAGGGAGATCGGTGAAGCGGATATCGACGAATTTGATGTCTTCGTCCTTGATGAACTTGAGGACTTCGTCCGCAGTCTTGAACATCTATGCTCCTTACGCATATGAAAGATCTGGCCGTCAGGCACATTTGTCCAGCGCAGTCCAACAGCGGGGAAGGCAAAAAAGCTTCCCCGCTTCGCAGTCGCTAGCAACTGTTACCACCCTAAGGACGCGGGATTTCCCCGCAGTGTCCGCATTGTTTCGGGGAGGTTACAGAATGACCTGACACGTAAACGGTAGTCGCCAGTCCACACTGTGGCCTATCTGGTCCACAGTGTGACACCCTACCGCCCACACTGTGGACAGGCCAGAGCCGATAAGCTTGGAGGGTGGTTGATCGCAAAGACATCGGTTCATGGCTCAGCGGCCCGGACACATCCGGCATCTCCAGGTACCCGGGGGAGCGGCTCGGGTTGCCCGAGTCCGGGCCAAGATCGATCGCCCGTGCCGGCCGGCGCATCCTGGCGATCTGCATTGACTGGGGCATCGCGCTGCTGATCAGCAATTTCGCCTTCGGCGGCGACTCCTGGGCCACGCTCGCCGTGTTTGCCATCGAACAGATCCTGCTCATCGGCACCCTCGGCTACAGCATCGGCCACCGGATCGTGGGGATCCACGTGGTCCGGCCGGGCGGCGGCCCGGCGGGTCCACTCGCGGCCCTGGTGCGCACCCTGCTGCTGTGCCTCGTTATCCCTGCCGTCATCTTCGACCCGGACCAGCGCGGCCTCCACGACAAGGCCATGAATACGGTGCTCGTCCGGATGTAGCAATCCGTTGCCGGATGCACGACGGCGGTGCCAGGCAACCAGGCGCGGCGGTTCTTCGTCCGTTTGCCACGAATGGCCGCTAACCGCCCCGCATTGCGGCCATGTGCATCAGATGGGCAACGATGGCAACGGGGCGCGGCGGGCTCTCGTCCGTTGGCCACGAATGGCCGTTAACCGCCACGTTCGGCGGCGGTTCTTCGTCCGCTGGCCACGAATGGCCGCTAACCGCCCCGCATAGCGGCCATGTGCGTCAGATGGGCACAGCGATGGTGTTGGGGCGCGGCGGGCTTCTCGTCCGTTTGCCACGAACGGCCGCTAACCGCCACGCATATTGGCCATGTGCGTCAGATGGGCGGGCATAGCGATGGCGCCGAGGGCGCACAAAAACCCGAGGCTGGGCGGAGCTAGACCCCCGCCGTCTCCTGGGCCGGCGTAGGCGCAGCCTCTCCGGACCGTGCCGCCAGGTATCCGTGGCGCCCGGCCCAGCGCTCAAACCAAACCGTCGCGAAGGGGAAGACGGCGGAGAGCCCCGAGAGCAGGGCCACCCGGAACGGCCAGCGCAGCATCGCCCACAGGCTCAGCGCCGCAATCGCGTAGCCGATGAAGAACGCCCCGTGGATCGGACCGGCAATCTCCACGCCGAGTTCCGTCGTCCGGGTGACCCATTTGAGCACCATGCCGAGCAGCAGCGCGGCCCAGCTGAACGCTTCGGCGATCGCCAGCCCCCGGAAAATGCGGATCATCGTGGCGGTCGAGGGAAGTTTCATGCGTGTCTCCTGAGTTCTTGCGTCCGGTGTGGCGGTGTCCGGTTCATAGCGTCCGGGCGGACCGCCGTCGCGCCGTAAAAGGGCGGTACAAGAAACGCCCCGGCTGGCGGCCTGACGTGGCCGTGAACCGGGGCGATTCTGTACTGCGGGCAATTCTGTCATGCGGGCGCGGTACTGCCGCCCGGCTAGCGTCCGCGGGTCGGACGGGCCTTGTAGGGATCGATGCCCTTCGGGATGGGCAGGCGGCCGCCAAGCGAGGAAATGCGCTTGGACACGGCGCTGACCTCGGTCTTGGTCAGTTCACCCTTGAGCTTGTTCATCTTCTTGGCGATCTGGCTGAGCGGCACCTGGCCCTCGCCGCGGCCGCTTTCGATCACATGGATGGTGACGTTGGGGAGGATGCGTGCAAGGCGTTTGCGCTCGGCGTCGACCAGCGGCTTGACCCGGTTGCTGGGGCCTTCGCTGACAAGAACTACGCCGGGACGGCCGATGGCGCGGAAGACGGCGTCCTGCGTGCGGGGGTTCACGGCGACGGGCTGGTCCTCGGTGATCCAGCCGCGCTTGAGCGTGCCCAGCGCGGCACCTGAGGCGCCCGGCTGGTTCTCGATCTGCGCGAACGCGGCGCGCTCGGCGCGGCGGGACAGGATCAGCGTGGCCGCGAGGGCACCCAGGGCGATGCCGATGATCAGGCCGGTGATCCAGTTGTTGAGCAGGAAACCGACCAGGAGGCTGAGCGCAACAACACCCAGGAACGCCAGCAACATGAGCCACGGAACCATGGGATCGTGGCGGCGGGTCATCTGGAAGACCTCGCCGATCTGCTTCAGCCGGCTCGGCTTCTTGGCCTTTGCTTCCTTGGGCTTACGGGAGAAAAGACCGCGCTTCGGAGCTTCGGAAGCCGGGCTGGAGTTGCTGGGATCAGGGGAATTCGCCATAGTTCCTTAATTCTACGTGATGGACGGCCAAGGGCCGGCACCGGAGTCATCCGGTGCCGGCCCTTAATCGGAAGGGTGTCAGAGCAGGGTTCAGGAATGTGCCGCGAGCAGCGAGCTGGCTTCCTGGCGGGTGCTTCCGGAGCTTTCGATGTGCGCGAGTTCGGCCGGGATTTCCCAGCCCTTTTTGCGCATCGCGGTGGCCCAGAGCCGGCCGGCGCGGTAGGAGGAACGCACCAGGGGTCCGGACATGACGCCCAGGAAGCCGATCTCGTCGGCTTCATTCTGCAGGTCCACGAATTCCTGCGGCTTGACCCAGCGGTCCACTGGCAGGTGCCGCTCGGAGGGGCGGAGGTACTGGGTGATGGTGATGAGGTCGCAGCCGGCCTCGTGCAGGTCCCGCAGCGCCTCGGAGATTTCCTCGCGGGTCTCGCCCATGCCGAGGATCAGGTTGGACTTGGTCACCATGCCGAGCTTGCGGCCCTGGGTGATGACGTCCAGGGAGCGGTCGTAACGGAAGGCCGGGCGGATCCGCTTGAAGATCCGGGGCACGGTTTCGACGTTGTGGGCGAAGACCTCGGGCTTGGAGTCGCAGATCGCCTCGATGTGCTCGGGCTTGCCGGAGAAATCGGGGATCAGCAGTTCGACGCCGGTGCCCGGGTTCAGTTCGTGGATCTTGCGGACCGTTTCGGCGTACAGCCAGACGCCCTCGTCGGCGAGGTCGTCGCGGGCCACGCCGGTGACGGTGGCGTAGCGCAGCTGCATGGCCTGGACCGAGCGGGCCACCTTGGTGGGCTCGAACATGTCCACGGGGGAGGGCTTGCCGGTGTCAATCTGGCAGAAGTCGCAGCGCCGGGTGCATTCGGAGCCGCCGATCAGGAAGGTGGCTTCCTTGTCTTCCCAGCATTCGAAGATATTGGGGCAGCCGGCCTCTTCACACACGGTGTGGAGGCCTTCCTTCTTGACGAGGTTTTTGAGCTGGACGAACTCGGGGCCCATCTGGACCTTGGCCTTGATCCATTCCGGCTTCCGTTCCACCGGTGTGGCCGCGTTTCGCTGCTCAATGCGCAGCATCTTCCGGCCTTCTGGTGCCAGTGTCACAGTAGAGCTCCTTCTGGGGTTGCAACTAGGGCTTGTTCATTGTTGCGCAGTTCTTCGGTGATCCGCGACACGAGGTCCGCCGGGGTGACGTCCCTGCCAAGTTCCTGGGTGATCGTGGTGACTCCGGCGTCGCTGATCCCGCAGGCAATGATTTGGCCGTAGGGGGCGAGATCGTTGTTGCAGTTGATCGCGAAGCCATGCATGGTGACGCCTTCGTGGACGCGGATGCCGATGGCCGCGATCTTGCGGTCCGGACCCTTTTCGTCCTCTTCGATCCAGACGCCCGCGCGGCCCTTGATCCGGACGGCGGCGATGCCGTAGTCCGCCAGCACGGCGATGATGACCGCTTCCAGCCGCTCCACGTAGTCGCGGATGCCGGCCTTGTTCCGGAGTTTGATGATGGGGTAGCCAATGAGCTGGCCGGGGCCGTGCCAGGTCAGCTTGCCGCCGCGGTCCACGGCCACAACGGGGGTTCCGTCAAAGGGCCGTTCGTGGTCTTCGGTGCGCTTGCCGGCGGTATAAACCGCGGCGTGTTCGAGCAGCAGTACAGTGCTGGGCGCGGTGCCCGCGAGGACCTTTTCATGCAATTCGCGCTGGATGTCCCATCCGCGCGTGTAATCGATGAAGTCCGGGGCGAGACCCAGCTGTTTGAACTCAAGAGTCATGGCATCAAGCTTAGACCCCGCCGCACCCACCGCCCGTTTGTGTGCTTAAGCTCTCATGCCTGTGGATAACTTCTGCACGATTCCGCGCAATCGACTATTCCTTGGGTATGGAAGATTTCCCGCCGGCCGCCGGTGCGGTCCCCGAGTTTCCCGGTTACGACGTCGGACGCCTGTTGGGGCGCGGCGGCAGCGCCACGGTCTGGCTCGCCACCGAAAGGTCCACGGGCCGGGAATTCGCCCTGAAATGCTTCGATGCAGGCCGCACCGCACCAGAGCAATCCGAGGCGGAGGACGTCATGCGGCGCGAAGTCCGGATCCTCTCCGCCCTGGAACACAGCCATCTGGTCCGCGCGCACGCCGTGGTGCGCCTGCCGGCTCACGAGTCCGGCGGCGGCAGCCTCGGGCTTGTGCTGGACTACGCGCCCGGCGGCTCAGTGGCGACGCTCGTGGGGAGCCGGGGACGCCTGGGCCCGGGAGAAACGGTGACGGTCCTGACACCCATCGCGCAGGCCCTGGCATACCTTCACGGCCAAGGCTTCACCCATGGTGACGTGGCCCCCGGCAACGTACTCTTTACCGCCGAGGGAAAACCGTTGCTGGCCGATCTCGGCGTCGGGCGCATGGTGGCCGACGCCGCTCCTGTCTCAGAGGCCGGCACGGCAGGATTCCGGGATCCCGCCCCCGTGGACGCTGTGCGGGCCGGGCTCCAGCCCGAGCGCGACATCTACTCCCTGGCAGCCCTGGGCTGGTATTGCCTCACCGGGCGGGCTCCGGAGCCGGGGGCGCAACGTCCACCGCTGAGCCTGCTCGCGCCGGAGGTGCCGGCAACGTTGGTGGCGGCCCTCGAGGCGGGCCTGGGTGGGGAGCGGCGGCAGCGTCCCGCGGCGGCGGAATTTGCCGCAATGGTTTACCGCAGCGCCCGGGCGGAGCCCGTCGACCTGTCGGTCTCCGTGCACCCCACGGTCATCCCCCAACTGCTCACACGCAAGGCCGTGCACCCCGGCCCGGGCCGGCGGCCAGGCACTGTCCGGGCCGGACTCCACCGCGGGCTCCGCCGAACCCCCGCGCGGCGGGCCCTGCTTCCCGGTCTCGCAGCTGCAATCCTGCTCGCCGGCACCTGGCTGCTGGCCGGCGGCGGGCTGGCCTCCGGCGCCGTCGCCGGGCTGTTTCCAGGGTTCGTGCCGGGCCACGATGTGCCGGGGCAGGCAGGAAGTCCCGTGGGCCCCGAGAGACCGGCGGCCCCGTCGGAGGGTCCGGCCGGCGAACCGCTGCCCTCCGCCGCCGACGGCGGGGCCACCGCCATCCTTCCCGATCTTGAGGCACTCCTGGCCTCAGCCGACCCGGTGGAGGCAGTCCGCGGCCTGGCCCGGCTCCGTTCGCTGGCACTGAGCTCCGGCGACTTCAGCCTGCTCGATGCCGTCAACGCCCCGGAGTCAGCGGCCGCCGCCTCCGACGGCCGGATCAGGACCCAGCTCAGCGCCTCCGGCCATGTCCTGGCCGGATTCTCGACCTCCCTGTCCCGGATCGAAACCACCGCGGACAGCAACGCCGCCCGGGCCGTGGTGGCCATCACCACTGAGCCGTGCGCGTACCGGGAGGTCGATGGGAACGGCGCCACAGTGGCTGAAGTACCCGCAGGCTCCGCGCAGCAGCTTCACCTTGTCCTGGTGCCCGTCGACGGGCGTTGGCGGATCCAGGACGTTCTGCCCCCGGGGCGCGAAGCCGGCTAGGGTGCCGCCCGGTGGTCATCCTGGCCCCGGTCACCGACCTGCCCTGGAAAAGCAACCGAGGTCATGCAAATTAGCACCCCGGTGACCCGGCGAACAGAGGAGTTGGGAACTATTCCCTGCAAGTTCTAGGGGCCAAGCTGTAGGCATCGAGCACTTTGTGTGATAAGGGGGCAGTGGGCATGTTCAAACCGTCGACTACTCGCCCCAGGCGGTTTAGCTCCGCCTGGCCCGTGGCGCAGACCACGGGGCACCTGAGGGTGTGGCTTACGTGAGTGAACAGGCAGTGACCCGGCCAAAGGCACCTCCGGCCGTGTGGATCTCCTGGCTGGCCTTGGCGCTGATGACCACGAGTTCGGTGGCCAGTCTCCGCGCGGCCCCGACCATGGCCGTCTACGGCCTCGCTTCAGTCTTCCTCTACGTGGTTCCCGCGATCGTCTTCCTGCTGCCCACGTCCCTCGTGTCCGCTGAACTGGCGTCCGGTTGGAAGGGTGGCATCTACAACTGGGTATCGTCCGGAATTTCCAAACCGATGGGCTTCCTGGCGGTGTGGTGCCAGTTCGCGATGACGATCTTCTATTATCCGACCCTGTTGGGATTCGTCGCGAGCACGCTCGCCTACGTCATCAACCCGGCGCTGGCCAGCAACGGCGTGTGGACGGCTCTGGTGATCGTGGTCGCCTACTGGTCCGGCGTGTATGTCTCATCCCGCGGCACTAAGGGCGTAGCAGGCCTCGCCAGCGGTGGCCTGATCATTGGCACCCTGATCCCGGGCGCCCTCCTCGTGATCCTGGGCGCCGTCTACCTCGGCCAGGGCAATCCGTCGGCCGCTCCGATGACCGCGGCGAACTTCTTCCCCGAGTGGGCGGGCCTGGCCAGCCTGGTGCTGATCGTGAACAACTTCCTGTCCTACAGCGGCATGGAGATGAACGCGGTGCACGTGTCCTCCCTGAAGAACCCGGGCAAGGAGTACCCGAAGTCGATGTTCCTGGCCATGGGGCTCGTACTGCTCATCTTCATCCTGCCGGCGCTGGCGATCAGCTGGATCGTCCCGGCCGATGAACTCTCCCTCACCGCCGGTGTCATGCAGGCCTTCGACGCGGTGCTGGCCTCCTTCAACCTGCAGGCGCTGACGCCGATCCTCGGCATCATGCTGGTCGCCGCCGCCCTCGGCGGCATGCTCACCTGGCTGGCCGGTCCGTCCAAGGGCCTGCTGCTGATCTCACGGGAGGAAGGTTACCTCCCGCCCTTCCTGCAAAAGCTGAACAAGAACGGCGTCCAGCAGAACCTCCTGGTCGTCCAGGGCCTCGTCACCACCGTGATCGCGCTCGGCTACGCGCTGATCCCGGATGTCTCCAGCGCGTACTGGATTTTCTCGGTGATCACCACACAGGTCTACCTGATCATGTACCTGCTGATGTTCGTGGCCGCGGTCCGGCTCCGCCGCAACGACCCGGACCACGCGCGCGGCTTCCGGGCGCCGATGTTGGTCGGACTCTGCGGGGTTGGATTTACCGCCTCCCTGGCCGCCCTACTCGTCGGGTTCGTCCCGCCGTCGCAGTTCGGCAACGGCGATCCGGCCGTCTATTTCCTGATCGTCGCCGGCGGCGCACTGGGACTGGGCCTGCTCGTGCCATTCCTCTTTTACAAGTTCCGCAAGCCCTCGTGGAAGCTGCCCGCCCAAGAAGCGCAGACGGAGGAACCTACGTCATGAGCACGCATCAGGAGTCCTCTACCAAGCGCAGCCGCTCGGTCGTATACATCGTTGCCATGATCCTGCTCGTGGTGTTCGCCGTCGTCGCTCTGCTGTCGTTCAGGTCAGCGAGGGAGACCCAACAATCCCTGGCGAAGGCAGATCAACTGATAGCGGCGATCGAATCAGCCGGCGGGACGGCACCCTCGCGCGAGCAGATAGCCCGGGTGCTCGGTGACGACGGCGGCGCGGTTTGCGCGAACCCGAACGGCGCGCTGAGCCGGGCCACGTTCCTGAGCCAGCTGACGAACGGGGCGACCGGGCCTGGATACAGGCCGGTAATCGCAAACGCCCGGATCGCCGTAGGCCAACTCGCGATCATCAAGGTCTACTGCCCGGACCAGCTCGCTGAGTTCCAGGAGTTCATCGACAACCTCAAGACGTACCACACAGGTGGTGCGTGAGCCGTGGACCTGCGCGCCCGCATCACCGATCTGATGCATCCGGCACGGGAGGAGCTCGCCGAGTTCGTGGCCATCCGGTCGGTGGCGGATGCGCGGCAGTTCCCCGCCGAGGAATGTGCCAAGGCTGCCCAGTGGGTGCTGGACAAGTTCGCAGGGCTCGGATTTTCCGACGTGCACCTCGAACGGACCCCGGACAGCTCCGACGCGGTGGTCGGCTCCAGGCCGGGACCCGATCCGAATGCGCCCACCGTGCTGCTCTACGCGCACTACGACGTCCAGCCACCCCTCGATGACTCCGCATGGCGGACCCCGCCCTTCGAGCTCACTGAAGTGGACGGGCGCTGGTATGGCCGGGGCGCCGCCGACTGCAAGGGAAACATCCTTGCCCACCTGCTCGCACTGAGGGCTCTCGGCAACAACGTACCGGTGAACCTGAAGCTGGTGGTCGAGGGGTCGGAGGAACAGGGCACCGGTGGGCTCGAGGCATTCGTCGCGAGCCACCCTGATCTGCTCCGTGCCGACACCATCCTGGTGTGCGACACCGGCAACGCCGCGGTGGGCCACCCCGCCGCGACCGTGACCCTGCGGGGGATGGTCAATGTCGTGGTGACGGTGGAAACGATGGCGTCAGAGCTTCACTCCGGCATGTTTGGCGGCGCGGCCCCCGACGCGCTCGCCGCACTGATCTCCATGCTGGCATCACTGCGGGACCGGCAAGGAAACACGACGATCCCGGGATTGGACAACGCCCAGACCTGGACCGGCGCGCCCTATCCGCCAGAGCAGTTCCGCACCGACGCCGGTGTGCTTGAGGGAGTCTCCTTGCTGGGGGACGGCAGCGTGTCCGACATGCTCTGGGCGCGGCCCGCCGTCACCGTGCTCGGCATCGACTGCCCGGCCGTAACGGGCTCGACGGCGGCGATCGTGCCGCGGGCCTCGGCCCGCCTGAACCTGCGCGTGCCGCCGGGAACGGCTGCCGCCGACGCCCACACGGCGTTGGTCAGCCACCTCAGGGCTGCCGCGCCTTGGGATGTCCACGTCGCGGTGGATCTCGAGGCCATCGGGTCGCCATTCCAAGCGGCAGTCGGCGGCCCGGCCTTTGAAGCCATGAGCGCCGCGATGTCGCAGGCCTACGGCAGGCCGATGACAACCCTGGGGCAAGGGGGATCGATCCCGCTCTGCAACGTCTTCGCCGACACCTACCCGGACGCGGAGATCATCCTGCTCGGCGTCGAGGAGCCGCTCGCCCTGATCCATGCACCGAACGAGAGCGTCGATCCGGGGGAGATCAGGGCCCTGGCCGAGTCCCTGGCCCTCTTCCTCCAGAAGTACGCGGCGTTGAACAGCTAGCCGCGCCCTGCCACCCAGGCGGCGGCCCCGGCGAGTGACGGGTGCTGCCAGGCGAAGCTGTTCTCCGCCAGGACGGCCGGCTCCAGCCGCTGGCTCGCGAGCAGCAGTTCCTCGGCGAGATCGCCCATCACCAGCCGCAGCACCGGGGCGGGAACCCGCAACGCCGCCGGCCGGTGCAGGGCCGTGGCCAGCTGCGCGATCAGGGAATTCACGTCGGCGGCTTCGGGGGCGCAGACGTTGACCGGTCCGGACACGGGCGCGGAGAGAAGGAAGGAAAAGGCGGCGGCCACATCGGGCAAAGTGATCCACGGCCAGAACTGCAGGCCATTGCCCAGCGGGCCGCCGACGCCGAGGCGCAGCAGCGGCAACAACCGGCCCAGTGCGCCGCCGGAACGGCTCAGGACGACGCCGGTGCGGGGCGTGACCACCCGGACCCCGGCAGGTGCCTCATGCGCCGCGGCCTCCCAGTCGACGCAGATCCGGGACAGGGTGCCGGTGCCGGCCGGCGCGTTCTCGCGCAGCACCGCGGCACCGGCGTTGCCGTAGTAACCGGAGGCCGACTGGCTCAGGAACACCGCGGGCGGCGAGTCGGTCCGCGCCATGGCGGCGGCCAGGGTCCGGGTAGCCCCCAGCCGGGAGGCGCTGAGTTCATTGACCCGTGCCCTGGTCCAGGGCCGGTCGCCGATTCCTGCGCCGGAGAGGTTGACCACCGCGTCCGCGCCCTTCAGCGCGGTGTCGTCGATCCGGCCGGCGGCCGGGTTCCACTGGAACTCGGCTGGGGACGCGGGGGCACGCCTGACCAGTGCGACGACGTCGTGCCCTTCGCTGCGCAGTGCGCCCGAAAGGGCCGTTCCGATCAGCCCGGAGGCCCCGGCAATGAGGATTCGCATGATCCATCTCACCATGCCCGGCACGGCCGCGAAACCTCCCGGGCCGTAAGGGCCGTTGTCGCTATGATCGAACGATGACCCCCTCGAGTTACTTCCGTTTCCCGCATCTGCACGGCGATCTGGTCACTTTTGTGGCCGAGGACGACGTCTGGATTGCACCCGTGGGCGGGGGCCGCGCCTGGCGCGTGTCCTCCCTGCAATTGCCGGCCCGCAACCCCCGCTTCACCCCCGACGGCAAGCGCCTTGTCTGGACCGTCGTGCAGGGGACTGCCCCGGAAGTCGTCACTGCCAACGTCGACGGCGGCGGCTACAGCCAGCTGAGCTACTTCGGCCACCCTTCCACCCGGGTCAAGGGCTTCACGCCCGACGGCGACGTCCTGGTCACCAGCGCGTTCCGCCAGTCAGACAGCCGTCACACCCACGCCTACAGCCTCCCCGTGACCGGCGGCTGGGCGCAGGAACTCCCGTTCGGCCCCGTCGAGTCCGTGGCCTATGGCCCCGTCGTCGGCGACGAACGCCCCGTGGTGCTCGCCAGCGTCCTGTCGCGTGAGCCCGCCTGGTGGAAGCGCTACCGCGGCGGCGCCGCCGGCAAGCTGTGGATCGACGCTGACGGAAACGGTGAATTCGTCCGGCTCGCCGCCGCGCTGGACGGAAACCTCACGGACCCCCTGTGGGTCAAGGGTCGGATCGCGTTCCTGTCCGACCACGAGGGCTACGGAAACCTCTACTCCGTGCTGCCCAACGGCAGCGACCTGCGGCGCCACACGGACCACGAGGACTTCTACGTCCGCCACGCCGCCACCGACGGCGAACGCGTCATCTTCGAATCGGCCGGCGAGCTCTGGCTGCTTCCCAGCCTCGACGCCGAGGCCGTGAAGCTCGACATTGTGCTCGGCTCCGCCTCGCAAGCGCGCCGCCCCGCCCCGCTGAAGCCCTCGAAGCACCTTGGCGACGTCGTACCGGACCGCACGGGCGCGTCCAGCGCCGTCGAATCCCACGGAACCGTCCACTGGCTGCGGCACAAGGACGGCCCTTCCCGCGTCCTCGAAGCCACACCGGGCGTGCGGGCACGGTTGCCGCGGCCCTTTGGCGAGGGCCGGATCGCCTATGTCGCCGACCACGACGGCGTCGAGGCCCTGTACCTGAAAGCCATTGCGGCGCCTCTGGCCCGCGCGGTTGCGGCAACATCGAAGGCTCCGCAGGCCGCCGCGCAGGCCCCTGTCGAGCCCGCTGCCCAGTCCAACGCTACCTCCGAAGACGCCGGCATACAGTTGCCGAAGCCGGTGTCCGCCGCCGCGCTGACTGGCGCAGGATCAACCCCCGCCGCTGCCGGCGGCTCCGTATCCAGCCCGGTCACGGCGGGCCCGGCCGCGGCTGCTGCAGACGCATCCGGCTCCATCTCCGGCTCCCAGCCCGACCGGGCCGGTGCGGGCACCGCCGTGGAGGCAGCGCCTGCCTCCGATGAGCTGACGCGGATCGACTTCCCCAAGCCCAGCCGGGCCAGCGCCATCGAAGCCAGCCCGGACGGGCGCTGGCTGGCTGTCGGCACCGCCTTCGGTGATATCTACCTTGCCGACACACGCGCGGGCACCATATCCCAGCTGAGCAGCATCGGCGAGGGCAGCATCGAGGGATTCACGTGGTCCCCGGACTCCGCGTGGCTCGGCTGGTCCGAGCCGGTCACGTCCTTCGGGTCCCGCAGCCGGCTCCGGATCACCCGCATCGACGGCGGCACCGGCACGGCGATCATTGATGTCACCGACGGCCGGTTCCGCGACGAGTCACCGTCGTTCACCCCGGATGGCAAATACCTCGCCTTCCTCTCCAACCGCAGTTTCGATCCGGTCTACGACGGCCACTCCTTCGATCTGTCCTTCCCGAGCCCGATCAAGCCGTACCTCGTTGCCCTCGCCGCCGACACACCGTCGCCGTTCGGTCCGAGCATCGACCTCCAGCTCTCCGCTGACGACGCCGCCGCTGCTGCGGCAGGCGCCGCCGGAACGGCAGGTGCTGCGCCCGGGCCGCAGTCAGCAGCCAAAACCGTGCCGTCCGTGCGGGTCGACGCCGAGGGCCTGGCCCACCGCGTCATCGGGGTCCCGGTGCCGCAAGGTAACTACGCCGTACTCACCGCCGTCGCCGGCGCCCTGCTCTGGCTGGACAGCGAGCTCGCCGGCACCACCGGTGAGGGCCGGGCCAGCCTTGAGGACAAGGGTGCGGCGCCGAGCCTGGTCCGCTACGACTTGGCCAAGCGCCGCACAGCCACGATCGTTGAGGCCCTGGACAGCTACCGGCTCTCCGGCGACGGCGAAAAGATCGTATTCATCCAGGACAAGCAGATCCGCGTTGCGCCGGCCGCCGCCAAGGCCGACGAGGACTCCGGCCAGCTGGTCAAGGTGGATCTTGGCCGCATCCGGGTGCAGCTGGACCCGCTCAGTGTGTGGGGCCAGGCCTTTGACGAGGCATGGCGGCTCCAGCGTGACTTCTTCTGGACTGAGGACATGGCCGGCCAGGACTGGGAGTCCGTCCATGCCCGCTATCGTCCGGTGGTCGAGCGCCTCGGCTCCCATGACGACCTTGTGGACCTGCTGTGGGAGCTGCACGGCGAGCTCGGCACGTCCCACGCGTACGTCCGCCCCATGGCCGCTGTCGAGAACGGCAGCAGCCCGCAGGGCCGCCTCGGCGCGGATCTGGAGTTCACCGGCGAGGGATGGGAAATCACCCGCATCCTCGCGGGGGAGTCCTCTGACCCGATGGCCACTTCGCCGCTGACCCGGCCCGGCGCCGACGCCAAACCGGGCGACGTCCTGCTGGCCATCGACGGCGTCGAGCTGACACAAACGCGGACCCCGGCAGTGCAGCTCGTCGGAGCGGCCGGCCGCGCCGTGGAACTCACCCTGCGCAACGGCGCCGGCCATGGTGCGGCCGCGGGCGCCCAGCGCCGCGTGGCCGTGGTCCCGGTCAAGGACGAGGAGCGCCTGCGCTACCAGGAATGGGTCTCCGGCAACCGGCGGACCGTCCGGGAAGCCTCGAACGGGACGTTCGGCTACCTGCACATCCCGGACATGATGGCCAACGGCTGGGCCCAGCTGCACCGCGACCTCGACACCGAAACGGCCCTGGACGGCCTGATCGTCGATGTCCGGCGGAACCGCGGCGGACACACCTCCCAGCTCGTGGCCGAGCTCATCGGGCGAAAGGTCACCGGCTGGAGCATGCCGCGCGGGGAAAAGCCGCGGACGTACCCGCACCACGCTCCCCGCGGACCGGTCATCATCCTCACTGATGAGTTCGCCGGCTCCGATGGCGACATCATCACGCAGGTCTCCAAGCTGCGGGGGATCGGGCCCGTCATTGGCACCCGCACCTGGGGCGGCGTCGTCGGGATCGACAACCGCTTCGCGCTGGCCGACGGCACCGGCGTCACCCAGCCGCGCTACGCCACCTGGTTCGCCGGTGGCGTTGGCTGGGGCGTGGAAAACTTCGGTGTCACCCCGGATATTGAGGTGACCTTCCCGCCGCACGCCTACGCCGCCGGAACCGACCCGCAGCTGGAGTATGGAATCGGGGCGCTGAAGGAAATGATCCAGGAACTGCCCACGGACCGTCCGCCGCTGCGCGAGGGTTACCGCCGGGTCCGGCCCGCACCGCTGCCTGCACGCCGGCCCGTCAGCTAGGCCGCTGCGCCTGCCGGGCGCACACCGCTAAAGTGCGAAGGCCCCCGTTCCCTGACCAGCAGGGAACGGGGGCCTTCGCCGTTGGCGGGTCAGGAGCTAGGAGGCCAGGGTGGCGTCGAGGGTGATCTCGATGCCGGTCAGGGCGGCGGAGACGGGGCAGCCGACCTTGGCTTCCCCGGCCAGCCGCTGGAAGTCGTCTGCGGAAATGCCGGGGACCCGCGCGGCGACGGTGAGGTGGCTGCCGGTGATCCCGGTGCCGGGCTGGAACGTCACGTCGGCCTTGGTGTTGATCTCCTCGGCCGTGAAGCCGGCCTGGGCCAGGCCGTTGCTGAACGCCATGGAGAAGCACGCGGAGTGTGCTGCCGCAATGAGCTCCTCGGGGCTGGTCTTGCCCTCGGCGGCCTCGGCGCGCGCCTTCCAGGTGACGTCGAAGTTGCCCAGCCCGGAGCTGTCCAGGGTGGTGTTGCCGGCGCCTGTCATCAGGTCGCCATTCCATACTGTGTGTGCGGTGCGTGTTGTTGCCATGTCCACTCCTCGACGTCGTTGTGAATCAGGGGTCCGGCGAGATGCCGGAGCCTGCCGTGATCAATCCTAGGGATTCCGTGCGCCCGCCGCACAGGGGTTCCGCTGTCAGTGGATTGTGACCCGTGCACAGTGTTGTCCTGACAGCGGTTGTCCGTACAGTGGCGTCATGGAAATTACCGAAGATGCGCAAGCGCCTGCGCCGACGCCTGCCCGCATCGCCACGATAATGGTCAACGCCGTCGACGCCGAGGGCCTGGCGCAGTTCTGGGCTGAGCTGTTGGGCACGGCGGTCTCGTCGCGCTTCGAACAGTTCGTCTGGCTGGAGCCCGCCGGCCCCGGAGCCCCGCAGTTGGCCTTCCAACAGGTCCAGGAACCCACGGGCGGCAGGCGACGCCTGCACCTGGACATCCATGGGCCGGACCCTGCGGCGTTGCGTGCCCGCGCCGAGTCCCTCGGTGCCGGGTTCGTGGAGGGCAATGACATTGGCGACTTCCACTGGGATGTCATGCAGGATCCCGAGGGCAACGAATTCTGCATCGCCGGCGAGTGACAGTCCGGCCTAACGAAGCCAGACTAACGGCGGCGGCCTTTACGACGGCGGCTTAACGACGGCGGCGCCGCACCCCGGCGGGGGAGCGGCGCCGTCATGGCCGGTGCAGTCAGCCGGTTACTGCCACAGCGTCGCGATCGCAACGTTGAGCAGTGCCAGGCCGCCAACGCTGTTGGCGAGGCCCTTGCTGATCGGCTCGCCCTTCTTGTACTTGCGGCGGCCAATGAAGGCCAGCACGCCGACGATCAGGGCGATGACGAGCTTGACGCCGAGCTTGGCGTAGTTGGCGTTCATGTCCAGGGCCGGGATGAGTCCCATCATGATGATGCCCGTGATCAGCTGCAGCATCGCGCCGTCGAACTGGCGCGGGTGGACGGTGGGCTTCTTCATCTGGCCGATCCAGATGCCGACAATCATGGCGGCGCCGATGATGTGCAGGAAGACCATGACGTTATAGACGATGTTCATGGCATCAGTGTAGCCAGAGTCTTCTACGCACCGTAGTAGGACCCGCCGCGGGCGCCGGGAAGGAACAGCAAAAACGGCGGCGGCACGGGCACCCGGTGGTTTCCCACCGGAGCCCGCMCCGCCGCCGCCGTTGGTGTGCTCTTAGACCTTAGAGGCCGAGGTCAGCTTCGAAGGCGCCTTCCTCAAGGCGTGCCTTCAGCGTCTGCAGGAAGCGTCCCGCGTCGGCGCCGTCGACCAGACGGTGATCGTACGTCAGGGAGAGGTACATCATCGAACGGATGGCCAGCGAGTCATCGCCGTTCTCGTCGGCGACCACCACGGCCCGCTTGACGATCGCGCCGGTACCGAGGATGGCAACCTGCGGCTGGTTGATGATCGGGGTGTCGAACAGGGCGCCCACTGAACCGATGTTGGTGATGCTGAAGGTGCCGCCGGAGAGCTCGTCCGGGCCGATCTTGCCGTTGCGTGTGCGGTCGGCGACGTCGGCGATCTTGCCGGCCAGGCCGGCCAGGTTCAGGTTGCCGGCGTCCGAGATGACCGGAACCAGCAGGCCCTTGTCGGTGTCCACCGCAATCGCCAGGTGCTCGGCGTTGTGGTAGGTGATCTCCTGCTTGTCCTCGTCGTACGAGGCGTTGACCTTCGGGTGCTGCTTCAGGGCCTCGGCGACAGCTTTGGCGATGAAGGGCAGGAAGGTCAGCTTGGAGCCGTTCTGGGCCTGGAAGGAGTTCTTGGCCTTGGCGCGCAGCTTGGCCACCTTGGTCATGTCGACCTCGTGGACCTGGGTCAGCTGCGTGGAGATGTCCAGTGACTCGCGCATGCGGCGGGCGATGACCTGGCGGATGCGCGGGGCCTTCTGCACGGTGCCGCGCAGCGAGGATGCTGCGCCTGCGGCCGGCGCAGATGCGGCGGGGGCCGCTGCTGTCGCCGCCGGCGCGGAAGCGGCCGGTGCCGCCTTTGCCTCAGCAGCTGCCAGCACATCCTGCTTGCGGATTCGGCCGCCGACACCGGTGCCGGTCAGGGCCGCGATGTCGACACCCTGCTGGTTGGCCAGCTTGCGGACCAGCGGAGTGACGTAGCCGGACTCTGCCGGTGCGGCAGCTGCTGCCGCAGGTGCCGGAGCTGCCGGCGCGGCGGGGGCTGCAGCCGGAGCCGGAGCAGCGGGAGCAGCGGGGGCTTCCTGCTTGGGTGCTTCCGGGGCCGGGGCTGCTGCCGGGGCGGCGGGAGCTTCCTGCTTGGGGGCTTCCGGTGCCGGTGCGGGTGCAGCGGCGGGCGCCGGTGCGGCAGGTGCCGCGGCGCCGGAGCCGATGACGGCCAGGACGGAGCCGACCTCGGCCGTCTCGTCCTCGTTGACGCGGATTTCCAGGAGGGTTCCGGCAACCGGGGACGGGATTTCGGTGTCAACCTTGTCGGTGGAAACCTCGAGCAGCGGCTCGTCGACCTCTACACTGTCGCCGACGCTCTTCAGCCAGCGGGTCACAGTGCCTTCGGTGACGCTTTCGCCCAGGGCCGGCAGCGTGACGTCGTGTCCCTCACCCGCGGGAGCAGAAACGGGAGCGGCAGCCGGTGCCTCGGCAGCGGGGGCGGCGGGAGCTTCGGCGGCCGGTGCCTCCGCGGGGGCCTCTTCGGCGGGCGCGGCGGCCGGAGCCTCCGCGGCGGCCGGGGCGGCGTCGCCGGAGCCGATGCGGACCAGCGGGGCGCCAACTTCAGCGGTCTCGTCCTCGGCGACGAGGATTTCCTCGATCACGCCGGCGATCGGAGAGGGGATCTCGGTGTCTACTTTGTCGGTGGAGACTTCGAGCAACGGCTCGTCCACCTCTACCCGGTCACCGACCTGCTTGAGCCAGCGGGTGACGGTTCCTTCGGTGACGCTCTCACCGAGGGCGGGCAAGTTAACGGATTCAGACATGTCGTCCCCGTTCTCCTTATTGATCTTTAGTGCGGATGATTGCTGCCTTGGTTGAGCTTAGTGCACCCGGCATTTCCGGCCGGGTGCACCAAGCACAGAGTTCTTGCGGTGGTGCGGGCGGAGCTGCTAGCCGTGGAGGGGCTTGCCCGCCAGCGCCAGATGCGCCTCGCCCAGGGATTCGTTCTGGGTGGGGTGGGCGTGGACCAGCTGGGCCACGTCCTCCGGGTAGGCTTCCCAGTTCACGATCAGCTGGGCTTCACCGATCTGCTCGCCCATGCGGGCGCCGATCATGTGGACGCCGACCACGGGGCCGTCTTTCTGGCGGACCAGCTTGACCAGGCCGGACGTGCCCAGGATGGAGCTCTTGCCGTTGCCGGCCAGGTTGTATTCCTGCGTCTGGATCTGGTCCTCACCGAACTTCTCCTTGGCGGCCTTCTCGCTGTAGCCGACAGTGGCGATCTCGGGCTCGGAGTAGGTGACCTTGGGGATGTTGACGTCTTCGACGATGACCGGCTTCAGGCCGGCGATCTCTTCGGCGACGAAGATGCCCTGCTGGTAGCCGCGGTGGGCCAGCTGCACGCCCGGGACGATGTCGCCGACGGCGAAGATGTTTCCGACGCCGGTGTGCAGGCGCTCGTTGGTGATGACGAAGCCGCGGTCGATCGTGATCCCGGCCTCTTCGTAGCCGAGGTTTGCCGTGACAGGGCCGCGGCCGACGGCGACGAGCAGGAGGTCGGCTTCGAAGGTCTTGCCGTCCACGAGGGTGACCTTCACGCCGTCGTCGTTCTGCTCGACGCCCTGGAAGAAGACTCCGGTGGAGAACTTGATGCCGCGCTTCTTGAAGGCGCGCTCAAAGGCCTTGACGATCGTGGCGTCCTCGTTCGGAACCAGCGACGGGAGGCCTTCGACGATCGTGACGTCGACGCCAAAGGACTTCCAGACCGAAGCGAACTCGACGCCGATCACGCCGCCGCCCAGGATGATCGCGCTCTTGGGGATGTAGTCCATGGTGAGGGCTTCGTCGGAGGTGATGACCTTGCCGCCGATTTCCAGGCCCGGCAGCGTGCGGGAGTAAGAGCCGGTCGCGAGGACAATGTTCTTGCCCTTGTACGCGGTGCCGTTCACGACGACGGTGTCGGTGCCCTGAAGCTTGCCTTCACCCTCAATGACGGTGATGCCCTTCTTGCCCTTGATCAGACCCTGCAGGCCCTTGAACTTGCCGGCAATGATGCCGTCCTTGTAAGCGTTGACAGCGGTGATGTCGATGCTGTCAAGGGTCACGTTGACGCCGTACTTGGCCGAGTCGCGGGCGTGGTCGGCCAGCTCTGCCGAGTGCAGCAGGGCCTTGGTGGGGATACAGCCGTTGTGGAGGCACGTGCCGCCGAGCTTGCCCTTTTCGATGAGGCCGACGGTGAGGCCAAGCTGGACAGCACGGAGGGCGGTGGCGTAGCCGCCGCTGCCGCCGCCGAGTACCAGGATGTCGAATTCTTGCGCAGTTGCCTGATCGGCCACTAAAACGCTCCCTCGCGTGAACGATGACACGAGAGTACGCATCATCTGGTCTTGGAACCTGCCTGCCGTGATTGGGCCGGCCGGTTCCCTTTCATTGGTGACTACTTCATTTGGTTCTGCTTCTGGGAAACAAGGTTTACCTTAGCGAACCAGTAATACATGCTCCACCTTGCCATGGCGTTTGTGGAGCGCTTGTGTCCAGTGTCACGCGGCTTTGTGGCCGGGAAGGCATCGCCGCCCCGGCCACAAAGCTGCCGTGCGCGCTAGACGGCGTTGGCGAGGATGTCCTCGACGTAGGCCACCAGGGTGCGCACGGTGCTGCCGGTGCCCTGTTTGTGGTTGTAACCGTAGGGGCTGCCGTTGTTGAAGGACGGTCCGGCGATGTCAATGTGCGCCCAGGGGATCTGCTCGCCGTCCTTGCTCTTGCCGACGAACTCGCGCAGGAACACTGCGGCCGTCATCATGCCGCCGTGGCGTTCGCCGATGTTGGCGATGTCCGCGACCTGCGAGTCCAGGCTGGGGCGCAGCTCCTCGGGTAGCGGCATCGGCCAGACGAGTTCGCCGGCGCGGTCTGCCGCGGCCTTGAGCGCGCCGGTCACGGAGTCGGAGCCCATGACGCCGGCGGTGCGGTCACCGAGGGCAATCAGCTGGGCGCCGGTGAGGGTGGCGACGTCGATGATCGCGTCCGGGAATTCCTGGCTGGCGGCGACGATGCCATCGGCCATGACCAGGCGGCCCTCGGCGTCAGTGTTCAGGACCTCGACGGTCTTGCCGCCGAAGATGGTCAGCACGTCGGCGGGACGCTGCGCGGCGCCGGAAGGCATGTTCTCCGCGATGCACAGCCATGCGGTCGCCTTGACCGGCAGGCCCAGTTCGGCGAGGGCCAGGACGGTGTTCAGCACGACGGCGGCGCCGGCCATGTCGGATTTCATGTCGCCCATGCCGAGGTGCGGCTTGAGCGAGATGCCGCCCGTGTCAAAGGTGATGCCCTTGCCCACGAGCGCGATCTTGGCGGTGGCCTTGGCGGGGGCGTATTCGACCTTGACCAGTCGCGGCTGGCGGGTGGAGCCCTTGCCGACGCCGAGGATGCCGCCGAAGCCGTCCTTCTCCAGGCGCTTCTCGTCCCAGACGGTCACCTTGACGGGCAGGCCCTTGGCCAGTTCCTTGGCGGCGTCGGCAAACGTTTCGGGGTACAGGTGGCTCGGCGGCTGGTTGACCAGCGAGCGGGTGGCGTTGACGGCCTTGCCGATCAGGGCGGCGCGCTCCAGCACGGGTGCCAGGGCCTTGTCCGGGGCGAAGTCGGTGCGGATGACGACGTTCTTCACCGGATCCTTGAGCCCGTCCTTCGAGGACCGGAACTCCGTGTAGGAGTAGGCGCCCATCGCGGCGCCCTCGGCGACCGCCGCGACCTCGGCCAGGTTCGTCGTCGGCAGGGCCAGGGTGACGGTGGTGACGCCGGCCAGCTGGCGGACGGCCGAGCCGGCGGCGCGGCGCAGCGCCTCCTCGGAGAGCGGCTGCTTCGCGGACAGCTTGCCGACGCCGGCGAGCAGCAGGATGGTGGCGCCCGCCTCGGGCAGGCCGGGCAGCCGGTGGGCCTGGTCCGCCGCGCCCGTGATGCCAAGAACGCTCAGTGATTCCGCCAGGGCCTCCGCGGCCTTGGCCGTCAGCGGATTCTCGAGCAGGACCGGACCGTCCGGACCCTGTCCGACGCCGATGACGAGGGCATCGCTGGGGGACTTCTTCAAATCCCCCGCGACTGCACTAAGTTTGACTTCACTATTCTTGACCACGAGGACAGTCCTCAATTCTCTGTGATGGTTCTCGGTGATATTCGGCAGGAACTGCATGTTTGGCGCCCTGCCACGGATCCCGGGGCGCCGTCGGTGTGGGACGCAACCCGGTGTCAGCAAAACAAGCCCTGGGGCCACCACCGATCGTAGTCTCTCGACCGTGCGGACATTCAATCGAATGAGAGCTGGAGCACACACCGGGCAGGAATTAGCCCGGGCGCCGGGGCGTTGTACCGGTAAAGGCGTTGCCGTGCGGTGAGTGCTCCATGGCACTGGCCGGCAGGATCTGCCTGACTGGCGGTTCTGCCTGGCACCGTCCTCGGATGACCCGACCGCGCCCCGCTTGTCCCACCGCCGCCATCGTGAAAGGAACACGCCGTGATTGAACGGATTTCCGGCTCTTTGCTGGATCCCCAGTCGCTTTATGTCCGTGATGACGCGCTGTTCTCCAGCACCGAACTGCGCGGACTCAACCTCGTCATGGGGTTCACCGGCTTCGCCGACGCCGGCCACGTGGTCCGGCAAATCACCGCTGAACTGCTGGACACGCTCGATGCCGAGATGATCGCCGAGTTCGACGCCGACCAGCTGATCGACTACCGGTCCCGGCGCCCCCAGATCAGCTTCGTCGAAGACCACCTGCAGGACTACCAGGCACCGAGCCTGGCCCTCTACCGGCTGGTCGACGGACTGGGCAGCCCGTTCCTGCTCCTCGCGGGGTTCGAGCCGGACCTGCAATGGGAGCGCTTCGCGCGCGCCGTCGTCGGCCTCGTCGAAGAGCTCGACGTCAACCTCGTCACCTGGATCCACTCGATCCCGATGCCCGTTCCCCACACCCGGCCGGTCGGTGTGACCGTGCACGGCAACCGGCCGGAGCTGATCGAGGGAATCTCTGTCTGGAAGCCCACAGTGGAGGTGCCGGCCGCGGTGGGCCACATCCTGGAGCTCCGGCTGACGGAAGCCGGCCGGAACATCGCCGGCTATGTGATCCACGTGCCGCATTACCTGGCCGAAGCCGAATACCCCACGGCCGCCGTTGCCGGACTCGAGTACCTGGGCGCGGCAACCTCGCTCATGTTGCCGACCGACCGGCTGCGGGAGGCGGGACGCGAGGTTGGCCGGCAGATTGCCGAGCAGATCGAGGCATCCGAGGAGGTCCAGCAGGTGGTCTCGCGGCTGGAGACCCGATATGACGAAAAGGCCGAGGGGACGGTCCGGAGGTCGCTGCTGGCAGACGAGAACGACCAGCTCCCCAACGCCGACGCCCTCGGTGCCGCCGTCGAGGCGTACCTGGCCCGTAAAGAACCCGGCGAATAAATACTATTTATCATGAACCGGGCATAATGGGGGAGTGACCTCTCCCCGCGCCTGGCTGATCTGGATCGTCGGGATCTTCGCCTATCTCGTGGCGGTCAGCCAGCGGACCTCTTTCGGGGTGGTCGGCCTGGAGGCAACGGAACGCTTCCACGCCAGTGCCGCGGAGATCTCCTTCTTCACCGTGCTGCAGCTGCTGGTTTACGCGGCGCTGCAGATTCCCGTGGGCATTCTGGTGGACCGGTTCGGCTCCCGCGCCATGCTCGCCGGCGGCGGTGTCCTGATGGGACTCGGCCAGCTTCAGCTGGCATTTGCCGACAACATTCCCGGCGGAGTCCTGGGGCGCGTCCTGGTGGGCGCCGGTGACGCCATGACGTTTATCTCCGTAATCCGGCTCATCCCGCTCTGGTTCGCCCCGGGGCGCGTCCCGCTGCTGACGCAGCTGACCGGCATGTCCGGCCAGCTGGGCCAGCTCTTCAGCGTGGTGCCGTTCGCCATGATCCTGCACTCCGCGGGGTGGACTCCGGCCTTCCTGACCCTCGCCGCGATGTCCGGTCTCGCCGTCGTGCTGGTCCTGATCCTGCTCCAGGACCTTCCGCCCGGGCACTCCGCACCGGCACAGTCCCAGGGGCTGCGCGCCACCGGCATTTCGCTGGGACACGCCTGGCGGCAACCCGGGACCCGGCTCGGGCTGTGGAGCCACTTCACCGTCCAGTTCAGCGGCACGGTCTTTGCCATGACGTGGGGCTACCCTTTCCTGATTTCGGCCGAGGGGCTGGACCGCGGCACGGTCTCGGCCCTCATGGCGCTGTACGTCGCCGCCGCCATCGCCGCCGGACCCCTGATGGGCAGATTCGTTGCAAGGCATCCGCTGCGGCGCTCCACCATGGTGCTGCTCATTTCCGGATGCACTGCCGCGGCCTGGGCAGCGGTCCTGCTGGTGCCGGGACGCGCACCACTCTGGCTCCTGGCCGCGCTCGTGGTGACCCTCGCCGTCGGCGGCCCCGGCTCCATGATCGGCTTCGACTTCGCCCGGACCTTCAACCCGGCCCACCGGCTCGGCACCGCCACCGGGATCGTCAACGTGGGCGGCTTCATCGCCGCACTGGTGTCCATCTACCTGATCGGGCTGGTGCTCGACGTCCTGCATGCCACCGGGTTCTCGCAGGGGGAGCTCTATGGCCTGGATCCGTTCCGCGTGGCCCTGAGCGTGCAGTTCCTGCTGCTGGCCGGGGGAGCAGCTGCCATCATCGTGACCCGGCGGAAGGTCCGGCGCCAGATGGCGGCCCAAGGAGTCATGGTTCCGCCCCTGCTCAAGTCCCTCGCCGAGCAGCGCAGGCTGGTCGCGGAGCGCCGCCGCACGCCCTGAGCCGTTCGTTTGGCAGGTTCGGATGGTGCTGCGGGGAGCCCTCCGGCGTTCGTGTGTCATGCGCCTATTCACGATCGTTTATCCACATAGCGCAGTCCGGTACTGTCGCCGGGAACCCGGCCGCCGCGAAGCTGGGCTTATGACAGCTCCCGATCACCTGAAAATCACCGGCCCCGAAGACATCCTGAGCTTCATCCCGCACTCCCTCGGTTACTGGCCGGAACACAGCCTCGTGGCCATGACCTTGCAAGGCAAACGCCTTGGAGCCACCTTGCGGGTCGACCTCCCTGTACTAGGAGGCGGCTCAGGCAGGGATACGCTGGCCGGCTTCGCGCGAAATGTCGTGACCTATCTGCAGGCGGACGACGCGGCGGACGGTTCGCTGCTGGCCCTCTTCACTGATGCCGATGCTGACGCTGGCACGGACACTGACAGCGCCGGAGACGGCAATCCGTGGGCGGCCCTGCTCAAGGAACTCGAGCTTGCCCTCGAGGCCGCCGGATTGCCCGTGAGGGACGCCTGGATTATCGGTACTGAGTTCTGGCGCAACGCGCACTGCAGCGACCCGGAATGCTGTGGGGTGCCCGGCCGGCCGGTCGAGCAGATCAGGAACAGCAGGCTCAACGCCGAGATGGTCTACCGCGGCAGCAGCGTCGGCGCCGTCCCCGGCGCTCAAGGGACCACCCCGGCGGCGCTGCCCGTCGACCCCGCGGTGAGCCTTGCCGAGTGCGGCTGGGCGGAGCAATTCGCCCCGCGACGGCGGGACCGGGCCCAATTCGACCAGGTCCTCGATGTCTGGACGATGGCCCTGCAGGCCGCCATTGGCCCGGAGCAGGTTCCTGTCCCCACCCCGGGTGACGCGGCCAAGGGTGCCGTCCTCGACGCCGGGGCCACCGGCTCCGGGGCGCCCGATCCCAGGACCGCGGGCCGGTCCCTGCAGCTGTCGCCGGAACTCGCCGGCTACCTGCGGGCCAGCCTGTGCATTCCGTCATGGCGGGACGCGGTGCTGGTGATGACCGCAGCCGGACGGTCCGCGGCCGAACGCGGCGCTGAGGACTTCGGCATGTTCGACCCGGACCCCGGGTCCGCCATCTTGCCTGGAAACATGCCCGCCTCACGGCCCGGACCGACGCCCAGCCCTCTGCCGGGTCCAATGTCCGGCCGCACTTCCTGTTCCAGGTCCGTGCCGCGGATGCCACTGCCGGACGCATCCGCCAGCGGCGGCCCCACCGCTGGCGCCGTGCCGGCTGCCGAGGCTGTTCCCGGTTACGGGGAAGTCCTGCTCGGACTGGCGCCGTCGGTCCCGGACTGGACCCTGATGGTCGGCCTCGAGCGGGTCCTTGAACGGCTCGGCGGTCTTGGTGACGGGGAGCCAACGGCAGCCGCCGTGACGGCACGGGGCTGGATCGAATGGTGCCGTGGCCGGGGCTCCTACGCCGACGCGCTCTACCGGCAGGCCTTGCAGGGCCACCCGGGGTACAGGCTCGCAGAGTTGCTGGCAGAGCTTGGCCGGCGCGGCGCCCTTTGCGGCTGGGCTGCCAGGCGGGAGGCGGCCTGGCAGAAGTTTGCCCCGGACGCGGCATGAGGTCCTGACGCGGCGGGCGAAGCCGCCGCGATATCGACGACCCGGCGTCGCGAAAGGCACCCGGCCTGAAAACCGTGAGACAATGGTTGCCGAGACCCGGTTGGGTCCGTGTATCAAGTGCCCTAAATGTCCCTTGGAAACAGGGAACATTAAGGCCGCCCCAGCAGTTCTACTAAGTGGCTCTGCTGGTCGTGGTTGCACCTGATGTTGAACACGGACTTGACAGGGTCATAGTGGTGTTGCCCGTATGGTGATTCCGCAGACCGCAGCTAGAAAGGTTTTCAGTGACCCCGTCTTCCGCGAAGAAGGAACCCGCCGACCAGGCCGAATTGTCCCCTGAGGAGAAGAAGGCGGCGACCAACGCCAAGCGCGCCGCCACGCGCGCAGCCAACAAGGCTGTCAAGGACGCCGCTTCCGCAGAGGGTGGCGACACCGTAACCGGAGTCGCCAAGCCTGAGCCCAAGAAGCGCGGGCCCAAGCCCGGCGCGAAAGCCGCGGCAGAAGCCGCCGGCAACTCTGCCAGTACGTCTGACGATGACGTCGACGCCGAAGAGGATCTCGACGACATCACGCCCGACGCCGCCGAGCTCGGCGACGAAGTAGAAGGCGAGGAAGTCGCCGGCAAGGCCGCGGCCACCACCGGCTCCGGCTTCGTCTACTCTGACGCCGACGACGACGACGCCCCGGTGCAGCAGGTTATGTCTGCCGGCGCCACCGCCGACCCCGTCAAGGACTACCTGAAGCAGATCGGCAAGGTCGCCCTGCTGAATGCCGAGCAGGAAGTCGACCTGGCCCTGCGGATCGAGGCCGGTCTCTTCGCTGAAGAAAAGATCGCCGCCGACGACGGCACCATGGATCCGAAACTCAAGCGCGAGCTCGAATTCGTCATCCACGACGGCAAGCGCGCCAAGAACCACCTGCTGGAGGCCAACCTCCGCCTCGTTGTCTCGCTGGCCAAGCGCTACACCGGCCGCGGCATGCTGTTCCTGGACCTGATCCAGGAAGGCAACCTGGGCCTGATCCGTGCGGTCGAGAAGTTCGACTACACCAAGGGCTTCAAATTCTCCACGTACGCCACCTGGTGGATCCGCCAGGCGATCACCCGCGCCATGGCCGACCAGGCCCGCACCATCCGCATCCCGGTGCACATGGTGGAAGTCATCAACAAGCTGGCCCGCGTCCAGCGCCAGATGCTGCAGGACCTCGGCCGCGAACCCACCCCGGAGGAGCTGGCCCTCGAACTCGACATGACCCCGGAAAAGGTCGTGGAGGTCCAGAAGTACGGCCGCGAGCCCATCTCGCTGCACACCCCGCTTGGCGAGGACGGCGACTCCGAATTCGGTGACCTCATCGAGGACTCCGAAGCCGTGGTTCCCGCGGATGCCGTGAGCTTCACCCTGCTGCAGGAACAGCTGCACTCGGTGCTGGACACGCTCTCCGAGCGCGAAGCCGGCGTGGTCGCAATGCGCTTCGGCCTTACCGACGGCCAGCCGAAGACTTTAGACGAAATCGGCAAGGTCTACGGTGTGACGCGCGAGCGCATCCGCCAGATCGAATCCAAGACCATGTCCAAGCTGCGGCACCCGTCGCGCTCACAGGTCCTGCGCGACTACCTGGACTAAGCGCCACTGGTCACAGGCCAGGCAAAAGTTCTCAGCAACGCGGGGTCACTCCGGGCCCATCCTCACTGCAGGAATGGGCCGGAAGTGACCCCGCGTTGCTTTTGGCCGCCGCAGCCGGGTGCACGGCACTTAACCGAACCGGCACCTGGCGAAACGGCACTTAACGAATCAGGGCCCCTCCGGTATGGAGGGGCCCTGATGCAATGGTCCCAGGTCGCCCGGAACCCTGAAGGATGCTGGGCCGAAACCGGTGCGGTCTAGTCGACCGGAACCGGGGCCTTCTGGTGAAGGCGGTCAGTCTCATCATGCCAGTCTGAACTGAGCGGCTTGAGTGTCGGTTCTACGGCGCGTGCGTGGTGGCCGCAGAAAAGAAGCTCACCGCCGGAGGCACCGAGAACAACTCGGACATATGCCTGTGCTCCGCAACGATCGCACCGGTCTGCGGCGGTCAGTGTGCGGTCCGCAACTGCTGTTGTCATGTTCGGCCTCCTTAGTAGATCGGTATACCTATATAACCAGCATTCGGGGCCAAACCATGGCACGGATGGCCTACTTTCGCTGTCCGCGTATCACGTCTCAGTAACGGCGAGTGGCCGGAGAGTCGCTGCGGGGAGTGGCAAACGGTGGATCACCCGGAGTCCGACTAACCTAGGAAGAGCGTCAAATTCTGTGACTGCCGCCTGCGCACGCTGCGGTGGCTGTCCCGATCCTGTAAGGAGTTCACGACCCGTGGCACCCAGTTCTGATTACACCGCCCGGCACCTCTCCGTGCTGGAGGGCCTCGAGGCCGTCCGTAAGCGCCCGGGCATGTACATCGGCTCCACGGACTCCCGCGGACTCATGCACTGCCTCTGGGAAATCATCGACAACTCCGTCGACGAGGCCCTCGCCGGATTCGGCCACGACATCAAAATCATCCTCCACGCGGACAACTCGGTCGAGATCCACGACGACGGCCGCGGCATCCCCGTGGACGTCGAACCGAAAACCGGGCTGACCGGCGTCGAGGTCGTCTTCACCAAACTGCACGCCGGCGGAAAGTTTGGCGGCGGTTCCTACACCGCCTCCGGCGGCCTGCACGGCGTTGGCGCCTCGGTGGTCAACGCGCTCTCGGCCCGCCTCGACGTCGAAGTCGACCGCGGCGGCAAGACGTACAAAATGTCCTTCCGCCGGGGGGAGCCGGGCCGGTTCAAGGATCCGGGCACCAAGCCGGACCCCGCGACCCTCTTCGAACCCTTCATCGACGGCTCTGTGCTCGACGTCGTGGGGAAAGCCAAGCGCGGCGTGACCGGAACCCGGATCCGCTACTGGGCGGACCGGCAAATCTTCACGCCCGACGCCAAATTTTCCTACGATGACCTCGCTGCCCGTGCCCGCCAGACCTCGTTCCTGGTTCCCGGACTGAAGCTTACGGTCCGGGATGAACGCAGGATTGCCGGCACGCCCGGCGAATCGGGCCCGCATGAGGAAGTCTTCCACCACGACGGCGGCATCTCCGAATTTGTCGACTTCCTCGCCGCCGACCCCGCCGTCACGGATATCTGGCGCCTCCACGGTGCCGGGAAATTCAAGGAAACCGTCCCCGTCCTCGACGAAAAGGGCCACAGCCAGCTCGCGGAGGTCGAGCGCGACTGTGAGGTCGACGTCGCGCTGCGTTGGGGGATCGGCTACGACAGCACGGTCCGCACCTTCGTCAACATCATTTCCACGCCCAAGGGCGGCACCCACCAGTCCGGTTTCGAACAGGCCCTGCTCAAGACCTTCCGCAAGGCCGTGGAGACCAATGCCCGCAAGCTCAAGGCCGGCAACGACAAGATCGAAAAAGACGACATCTTCGCCGGCCTGACCGCGGTCCTGACCGTCCGGCTGGCCGAACCGCAGTTCGAGGGCCAGACCAAGGAAATCCTGGGCACCTCGGCCGTCCGGGCCATCGTGGCCAAGGTGGTGGAACAGGAGATCACCGCGAAGCTGACCTCCGCGAACCGCAACGACAAGGCCCAATCCGCGCTGCTGCTGGAAAAGATCGTCAGCGAGATGAAGTCCCGCATCTCGGCACGGGTCCACAAGGAAACCCAGCGCCGCAAGAATGCGCTGGAGACCTCCTCCATGCCCACCAAGCTCGCCGACTGCCGCACCGACGACGTCGGACGCTCCGAATTGTTCATCGTCGAAGGTGATTCCGCGCTCGGCACCGCCAAACTGGCGAGGTCCTCCGACTTCCAGGCGCTGCTGCCGATCCGCGGCAAAATCCTCAACGTCCAGAAAGCCTCGGTGGGGGACATGCTCTCCAACGCCGAGTGCGCGGCGCTGATCCAGGTGGTGGGGGCCGGTTCCGGCCGGACGTTCGACATCAGCGCCGCCCGGTACGGCAAAGTGATCCTGATGACCGACGCCGACGTCGACGGCGCCCACATCCGGACCTTGCTCCTGACGCTCTTCTTCCGCTACATGCGCCCGATGATCGACGAGGGCCGCGTCTTCGCCGCCGTGCCGCCGCTGCACCGTGTGGAGGTTGTCAACGCCGGCCAGAAGGCCAACGAGATGATCTACACCTACTCCGAAGCTGAGCTCCACGTCCTGCTGGCGCGGCTCGCCAAGGAGGGCAAGCGTTACAAGGAGCCGATCCAGCGGTACAAGGGCCTGGGCGAAATGGATGCCGAGCAGCTGGCCGAAACCACCATGGACCCGCGCCACCGGACGCTCCGCAAGGTCGGGATCGAGAACGCCAAGCAGGCCGAAGAGACTTTCGACCTGCTGATGGGTTCGGACGTGGCGCCCCGCAAGGACTTCATCATTGCCGGCGCCGCCAACCTGGACCGGGAGCGCATCGACGCCTGACGCCCCGCCGGCGGCACGGGTGCGGCCGGAAGTCCCGTCGGCGGAAATCCCTGCCGTCGCGGCGGCTTCGCCGGCGTCCGGTTCTCCCAACCTTTGCCCAAGGTGCTTCCGATAGCTTCATCTCACCCATGCGGGCAAGGACGCCCGGAATGGATTCCGCAGCCGAATCCAGGAGATCCCTATGAAGCAACGCCGGAATATCCGCCGCGCGGCCATCGCCGCCTCGATCGGATTGGCGGCCAGCCTTGCGCCGCCCGCACTCGCTGACAACGGAACAAACACGGCACCCCTGCGTGCCGCCGTGTCGGCAACGAACATCATGAAGCACCTCGCGGCGCTCCAGGCCGTCGCGGACGCCAACGGCGGTATCCGCGCTGCCAGCACGCCGGGATACGAGGCCTCCGCCCGGTACATCGAGCGCAAGTTGCGGGCCGCCGGCTACTCCCCGGTCCGCCAAACCTTCCCCTACGAGCGCTACGACACCGTTTCGGCATCGTTGCAGCGTCTCTCGCCATCCCCACGAACCTACGCCTATGACGCCCCGGACGGCTTCCTCGATATGAACTATTCCGGTTCCGGCAACGTCACGGCCCCGCTGAGCGCCGTCGACATCAACCTGGCCGGCGACCGGGCCTCCACAAGCGGCTGCGAGGCAGCCGACTTCGGCGGGTTCACGGCGGGCAACATCGCCCTGATCCAGCGCGGCACCTGCACCTTCCGGATCAAGGCGGACAACGCCGCCGCGGCCGGGGCGGCCGGCGTCATCATCTTCAACCAGGGCAATGTGGACCCGGCGGACGAGCGCTTTGCCCTCTTCGGCGGCACGCTGGACGCGCCTCAGGCAGGTATCCCCGTGGTCAGCACCAGCTTCGCCACCGGCGCCGAACTCGCCGGACTGACCGGTGTCAGCATGCACCTCGCCGTGAACTCCACCGTCACCAAGCTGACCTCGTTCAACATCCTGGCCGACACCGGCGGACGGGCGGACCGCACCGTCCTGGTCGGGGCGCATCTGGATTCCGTGCCGGAAGGGCCGGGCATCAACGACAACGGCACCGGGACAGCCGCCATCCTCGAGACGGCGATCCGGCTGAAGGCGTCGGGCCAGACCCCCGTGAACAGGGTCCGCTTCGCCTTCTGGGGAGGGGAGGAACCCGGACTTGTCGGCTCCGACTTCTACACCTCCCAGCTGACGGCGAGCCAGATCAAGGCCCACGCGGTCAACCTCAACTTCGACATGGTCGGCTCGCCGAACTTTGTGCGGTTCGTCTACGACGGCGACGGCTCCTCCTTCGGCACGAAGGGCCCCAATGGCTCCGGGCTCGTCGAGAAGGTCTTCCTGGACTACTTCAAATCCCAGAACCTGCCTACTGCGCCGACGCAGTTCGACGGGCGCTCGGACTACTCCGGGTTCATCAACAACGGGATTCCGGCGGGTGGCCTGTTCACCGGCGCGGAAGACCTCAAGACCGCGGAGGAGGCGGCGGTGTTCGGCGGGACACCGAACGTCGCGCACGACTCCTGCTACCACCAGGCCTGCGACACCATCGGCAACGTCAATAGGACTGTGCTGGAGCAAATGGCCGACGCGATCGCCCACTCCACACTGACCTTCGCCATGACCACCTCGGCGATCAATGGAACGTCCAAGGGCAACGGATCCGGCAACGTCGACCTCCAATACAAGGCCAGCAAGCTGCTGAAATAGCGGCGCCGGCAGCCGAACCGGCCGCGAAACGGGCCGCTCCGCCGCTCCTGTGGCGGGGCAGTCCGGCGTCTGGGCGGGAAGATCAGGTCCGCGCGGACCGGGTCGGCGGGGGCCGGCCTCAGCCGAGCAGGCCGGGGACCAGCAACAGGGCCGTCGGCACGGCCAGCAGGAGCACGCAGCAGGCCAGGACGGCGGCGCGCAGCGGTTCCGACAGCGGCGGCTGCGGCGAGAGCAGGCGGCTGACGCGGGACGCCGTCGTACCCGCCGAGCCGCTGCCTCCGGTGGCGCCGGGCTGGCTGGGGTCGACGTCGGACAGGCGAGGCTCGCCGAACGCCATGCGCACCGCCGGGGTGGCCGGGGACCCGCTGGCCACAATGGCAATCGCCCTGATCAGGGTCGCCTTGCTCTCCGTCTTGAGCGCAACGTCGTCGGCCAGCATCTCGATCAGGGAGTTGACCGACTCCTGCGCCAGCCGGGTGGTGGGCAGCCACGGCAGGGCCTGGCGCCACGCGGCGAAGGCCCACAGCAGGAGGTGGTGGCGCTGGCTCAGGTGGGCGTTCTCGTGAATCAGCACGGCGCGCAATTCATCCGGTTCCAGGGCGGCCATGAGGCCGTCGGAGAGAACAGTCACAGACCGTGCGCCGCCGGGCAGGCAGTACGCCACGGGCGACTCCACGTTCAGGACCATGGTTCCCGGGCCGTCGGAGGACGGTGAGGCCAGAAGGTCCAGCAGCTCGCGGTGGCGGCGGCGCTGGCGCTGGATCTTGTAGTAGGTCAGCAGCAGGGTAAATACCAGGTGCGCCGTCAGCAGGGCCGCGGCCGAGAGCGCAAAGATGTGCCAGAAGCCCAGTTCTGTGGTGGGTGCATTGTGGAAGACCATTCCCCCCAGCGCCCGCAGGCCGGAGAGCAGGTTGTCCCCGACCGGCTCGAGCCCGTAGACCAGCATGGCGCCGATCATGGACAGACCGCCGGCCAGGGCGATCGCCTGCCACAGCAGCATCGCTGTGAAGGGGGAGCGGGCAGGCCACTGGGCACGGGAGAGCAGGATAGGCACCGGCCACGCCAATGCTATCGCCAGGACCGCCAGAAAATATGAGGTCCAGAACATCGGGCGCTAGCTGCGGCCCAAAAGCTTGCGCAGGGTTTCTGCCTCGTTGTCCGTGACGGAACCAATGAACCGGGCCAGGACGGCTTCGCGGTCCGGGGCTGAGCCGAGGACCTCGTGCATGAGTTCCGCGGTGTGGTCCGCGCGGCTCGAGACGGCCTGGTAGCGGTGGGGGCGGGTGCCGCGTTCGCGTTCCACCAGGCCCTTCCGCTCAAGGCGCGAGAGCACGGTCAGCACCGTGGTGACCGCGAGGTCCTTGCCCACATGTCCGGCGCTGCCGTCCTGGGGCTGGGTGCTTTGTGCGAGGAGGTCCCGCAACGTGTTGGCTGTCGCAGCTTCTTGGCCTGCCCAGAGCAGGTCCATCACTGCCCGTTCCAGTTCACCGAGACTTGCCATTGCGTACATCCTTCTATGCCTGCCGCGCCGGCGTCATGCTGGGAAACTGCTGGTGCCTGCCGGAGCGGTGTATGTGAATACTTCGTTTACAAATTTACCGCGTTTTGCGCATTCTTTCTACATGAAGTAGAACACGGCCGCCCGGCGTGTCGGGCCGTCGGCCGGGGGTGGCGGGTCAGGGCCCTACTTCCATTGCAGGCCGTGACGTGCCGTGGGAGTCTGAGTTACGGGGAGGCGCGGATGTGTTCTACACTCTGTAGAAGAATTACTTCTACGCCACGTAGAAGTTGCTCGGACCTAGCCAAAAGTAGGGACTGCCTTGGACGCCTTGGAAATCGCACGCTGGCAATTCGGAATCACCACGGTCTACCACTTCATGATGGTGCCGCTCACGATCGGCCTCGGGCTGGTGGTGGCTGTGATCCAGACGCTCTGGTACCGCACCGGCAAGCCGGAATATCTGCGCATGACCAAGTTCTGGGGCAAGCTCTTCCTGATTAACTTCATCATGGGCGTGGCCACCGGAATCGTGCAGGAGTTCCAGTTCGGCATGGCCTGGAGCGAGTACAGCCGCTTTGTCGGTGACGTCTTTGGCGCCCCGCTGGCCATGGAAGCGCTGCTGGCCTTCTTCGTCGAGTCAACCTTCCTCGGCCTGTGGATCTTCGGCTGGAAACAGCTCAAGCCCGCCGTCCACCTGGCCTGCCTCTGGGTCGCCGTCATTGGCTCCGTCTTCTCGGCCTACTTCATCATCGTGGCCAACAGTTGGATGCAGCACCCCGTCGGCGTCGAAATGGTCAACGGCCGGCCCGTCATGACCGACGCGTGGGCCGTCTTCACCAACAACACCGCCCTGGTCGCCGTGCCCCACACCCTCTTCGGCGCCCTCGCGGTCGCCGGAGGGTTCCTGCTCGGCATCGCCTGGTACCACCTGTGGCGCCGCCGCCACGACGGCATCGACACGGTCGGCGCCGACGGCAAGGTGATCCCCGGCGAGGCCGCCGGCATCCTCGGCCGGGACCGCAGTGACCACACCGTCTGGATCCGCTCGCTGAGGATCGGCGCCGTCGTCGCCATGATTTCCTTCGCGGGCACCGCCTTCACCGGAGATCTGCAGGGCAAGCTCATGTTCGAGCAGCAGCCCATGAAGATGGCCGCCGCCGAGGCAGCCTGCCACGACGGCACCGGCTTCTCGGTCCTTAGCGTCGGCAACCTCGGCGCGAAGAACTGCGACGACATCGTGGCCGTGATCGAGGTCCCGGGCATCCTGTCCTTCCTGGCCAAGGGCGACTTCACCACCGAAGTCAAGGGCGTCAACAGCCTGCTGGGTGAGTACCAGGCCAAGTACGGCACGACGCTGCCGGACAACCCCATCTACGGGGACCGCGCCGGCCAGCAAATCCAGTACGTGCCCGTCATGGAGGTCACCTACTGGGGCTTCCGGATGATGATCGGCTTCGGCGGCGTGGCCGCCCTGGCCGCCCTCCTGGCACTGTGGGTCACCCGCAAGGGAACCGTGCCGGCGTCCCGCGGCCTCATGCGCCTGGCGGTGTTCGGCATCCTCGCACCGTTCGGTGCCAATGCGGCGGGCTGGATCTTCACCGAGATGGGCCGCCAGCCGTTCGTCGTCGCCCCCAACCCGGACCCCAGCGGCATCGACCAGGTCTTCATGTTCACCGCCGCGGCCGTCTCACCGGGCGTCTCGGCCGGAGAGATCCTGACCTCCCTCGTGGTCCTGACCTCGATCTATGCGGTGCTGCTGGTGGTGGAGGTCAAGCTCCTGGTCAAGTACATCCGCGGCGGCGTGGCCTCGGCCATGCCGGAACTCGCCCACGCCCCCGTTGACGAAAACGAAGACGGCACCCCCCGGGGCGGTCCCGGCAAACCCGACGACGACGTCCTGGCGTTCGCCTACTAGGCGCCCGCCCACTAACCGACCACCCAGCAACCCCACACGAAAAAGCGCAGAGGATTCTCAGCATGGAACTGCTACCCACCATCTGGTTCGTTGCCATCGCGGTGCTGTGGACGGGCTATCTCTTTCTCGAGGGCTTCGACCTCGGCGTCGGCATGCTGATGAAGGGGTTCGCCCGGGACAACACGGAACGCCGCGTCCTGATCAACACGATCGGCCCGGTCTGGGACGGCAACGAGGTCTGGCTCCTGACCGCCGGCGGCGCCACCTTCGCGGCCTTCCCGCTCTGGTACGCCTCGCTGTTCTCCGCCCTGTACCTGCCGCTCCTGCTGGTCCTCGTGGCGCTCATCTTCCGCGCCGTCGCCTTCGAATACCGCGGCAAGGTGGACAACCCCCGGTGGCGCGCCCGCTGGGACTGGGCCATCTCGGCAGGGTCGTTCGTGGCAGCCTTCGGCGTCGGCGCCGCACTGGCCCTGACCACTACGGGACTGCCTCTGGACGCCAACGGCGACCGCGAGGGCGGCCCGTTCGCCTGGTTCAGCGGCTATGCCGTGCTCGGCGGGCTCGCCGTCGTCGGGTTCTCCCTCCTGCACGGGCTCGGGTTCCTGGCGCTGAAGACCGACGGCGAGGTACGCCACCGGGCGCGGGCCTGGTTCGTCCGGCTGCTGCCCGTGCTGCTGCTGCCCATGGCCGGCTGGGCGGTGAGCCTCCAGGTCCTCAGCGGCGAGGCCTGGACCATCGCTGCCGTCGTCGCCGCCGTCGTCGCCGCAGTCCTGGCGTGGAATTTTGCCCGCAAGGGTGCCGAAGGCCGTGCCTTCATGTCACTGGGGACATTCCTCCTGCTCGGCAGCGCGTCCATCTTCGGTGCCGCCTTCCCCGTGGTGCTTCCGTCCACGCTGAATCCCGCGTTCAATCTCACCGTCTCCAACGCCTCGTCCTCGGACTACACCCTGGGTCTGATGAGCATCGTGGCCTGCATCGGGCTGCCGCTGGTCCTGGCGTACCAGGCCTGGACGTACTGGGTGTTCCGGCGCCGGGTGAGCGCGGCGCACATCCCGGAGGCGCACAGCTTCCTTCCCGCGATCGCCGCCAAAGCGCTGGCACCGAAGGACTAGCTTCCCTGATGAGACCGTTCCCCGCCGGCCCCGCGACCCGTTCCGCCCTCTACCTGCTGGGACTGATTGCCGCCCTGAAGGCGCTCTCCCTGGTGCTCATGGCTCAGGCTGTGGCATCGATGCTTGCCGGGCTCGCCGCTCATGACCCCGCCTGGGCAGACCAGCTCGTTCTGGGCGCCGCGGGGGCAGTGCTGCGCTCACTGACCGTATGGGCCCAGTCCGTGGCCTCACGCCGGGCGGCGCTCGGAGTGAAGGAGGAGCTGCGCTCGCAACTGCTGAAGCAGGCACTGAGGAACGGCACACGGTCGGCCGGGCCCGCCGACGGCGGCCTCGCCGTGCTGGCCACCCGGGGGCTGGATGCCCTGGATAACTACTACACCCAGTTCCTGCCCGCGCTGGTGAACTGCGCGGCCATTCCGCTGCTGCTGGGGGCGCGCATCCTGTTCGCCGACTGGGTCAGCGCGGTGGTGATCGTGCTGACGGTCCCGCTGGTGCCGCTGTTCATGATCCTGATCGGGCGGTACACCGAGGAACGCGTCCGGGAGGCCCAGTCCGCACTGGCCCGGCTCTCCGGGCACATGCTCGAGCTCGCCAAAGGCCTGCCCGTCCTCGTGGGCCTGGGACGGGCCTCCGCCCAGCGCCAGGCGCTGGAAGACATGTCCGAGGAATATCGTTCCCGGACCATGGGGACCCTGCGCACGGCCTTCCTCTCCGCCCTGGCCCTGGAGCTCATCTCGACGATTTCCGTGGCGGTCGTCGCCGTGTTCATCGGCGTCCGCCTGGTCCACGGCGACATGGCGCTTGAGGCGGGGCTGCTTGCGCTCATCCTCGCCCCCGACTGCTACCTGCCGCTCCGGGAGCTCGGCACCGCACACCACGCCAGCGACGACGGCCGGGCAGCACTCGCCGAAACCACTGCGGTCCTTGCGGACCCGGGAGCCGCGCCGCTGATTCCGGTACCGGCCCCCGGTCCTGCTGGGGGCCCGCCCGCCGTCACCGTGGACGGGCTGACCGTCCGCTTCGGCGGACGCACGGACGCCGCCGTCGGGCCGCTGAGCTTCACCGCCGCGGCCGGCCAGATCACGGCACTCGCCGGGTCCAGCGGCGCCGGCAAGAGCACCGTGCTCGGGGTCCTCGCGGGAACCATCGGGACGGGCGCGGGGACCGTCGTGTCCGGGCGCCTCGGAGGATTCACGACGGCGGAGGTCGCCTGGGTGCCCCAGCACCCCGTCATGGTGGCCTCGACGGTGCTGGACGAGATCCGCCTGTATCTCGGCGTTCCCGACGATGAAGCCGACGCCGCCGCGGCCGGCACTGCCGTGGGCGCGGAAGCCGATGCGGCCGCGCAGCGGTGCCTCGCGGCCGTGGGCGCGGGGCACCTGGCCGCCAAGCACCCGGCCGAGCTGAGCCCGGGGGAGCTGAGGCGGGTTGCGCTGGCCCGCGGGCTGGCGAGGATCGAGGCCGGCGCCCGCGTACTGCTCCTGGATGAACCCACCGCCCATCTGGACCGGGGATCGGCCACACTGGTCAACCGGGCCCTCGCCGGGCTCCGGGGACAGGTCACCGTGCTGCTCGTGGCGCACGACCGGCAGACCCGGGACCTTGCCGACGTCCTCGTCGCCGTGGCGCCGGGCGCCGGCGGGCACCATGGCGGTGATTGTGCGGCCCCCGTTCCGCTGCTGCCGGCACCCGCCGGGGCAGACCCGGGCGTGCAGGCGGCGGCCGTCCAGGCGCCGTTCCTCGTGGGCGCCGCGGCGCCGAGCCAAGGCCTGAGGCCGGGCCTTAGCCCGGCCCCGGGTCTGGCCCCGCGCCGCCCTGAATCCGGCGCCGCACCTGCCGCGGCGGGTTCAGTGAGCTCAATCGACGCCGGCGCGGTCGGCTGGTCCGGTTCGGTCCCTGCCCAGCTGCGCCGCCTGCTGGCCCCGGTACGGGGCCGGTTTGCCGGCGCCGGAGCCGTGGGCACTTTGGCGGCGCTGTTCGCCGTCGCCCTCGCGGGGCTTTCCGGCTGGCTCATCATCCGCGCCAGCGAACAGCCGCCCATCCTGTACCTGCTCACCGCGATCGTCGGTGTGAGGTTTTTCGGCGTCGGCCGGGCGTGCCTGCGGTACTCCGAGCGGCTGCTGCTCCATGACGCCGTGTTCGCCGCCCTGACCCGGCTCCGGGGCCGGCTCTGGGAATCGCTGAGCCGCCGGGCACTGTCCCTGCGCCGGCTCCTGCAGGGCGGCAACGTACTGGGAACGGTGGTGGACGACGTCGACACGGTCCGCGAGCTCTTGCCCCGCGTGGTGCTGCCGCCCTTGACTGCCATAGCTGTGGCCGCGGCCGCGGTGGCAGGGATCGGGCTGTTGCTTCCCGCGGCGCTGCCTGCCGTGGGAGCGGCAGCGCTGCTGAGCATCGTCGTCGCCCCCGCGCTGGCCTTGGCCGCCGACCGCATGTCTGCCGGCACCGAACAAAAACTCCGTTCCGGCGTGCTCCGTCACGTTGCCGCCGCCCTGGACGCCCGCGCAGAACTGAATGCGAACGGCGTGAGCGCCCCCGTGCTTGGTGCGATTGCCCGGGCTGACCGCGCCGCGACGGCGGCCTCACAGCGGTCGGCATGGGCGGAGGGGCTCGGCCAGGCCCTGACCGTCCTGGCCTGCGCCGGAGCCGCCCTGGCCAGCGCCCTGCTGGCCGCCCCGCTCGCCCTTAGCGGCGCGGTCGAACCGGAGACTGTTGCCGTCGTCGTCCTCGTGCAGCTTGCCCTGGTGGACCCCTACGCGGCCATCACCACGGCCGTGCGGCAGTACCCGGCGCTGCGCGCCGTGATGCGGCGGATCAGCGCGGCAGGAGTCCTGGAGCCGGCGGCAAACGGTGACCCGGACGGCGACGCCGCAACGGGCGGACTGGTGCATGTGGCTTCGCGGCCCGGCGGCAGGCCTGGGATTGAACTCGCGGACCTCGCTGCCGCGTGGCCTGGAAGCGGAACTGTCTTTAGTGGACTCACGGCCGAGGCCGGCCCCGGGCGCTGGCTGGCCGTCACCGGCGCCTCTGGCTCTGGCAAGTCGACTCTGCTGGCCGCGATCCTGGGTTTCCTGCCGGAGGCCAGCGGCCACCTGTACCTGAGCGGACGCGCTGCCTGGTGCCCGCAGGAGGCGCACCTGTTCGACTCGACCATCCGGGGCAACCTGCTCCTGGCGCGGCCGGAGCCCGCTCCCGCCAGGACGGACGGTGCGCAGCGTGGACCCGGGGATGCCGTGTTGGCCAAAGGGGACGAGCAGATGCGGGCTGCCCTCGACGCGGTCGGACTCGGCCCGATGCTGGCCCGGCTCGAGGACGGCCTGGACACCCGGATCGGCCCGGGCGGGGCTTTCCTCAGCGGCGGGGAGCGTACGCGCCTGGCCGTTGCGCGCACGCTCATGACCGGGGCCGATGTCATCCTGCTCGATGAACCGACGGCGCACCTCGATGCGGAGTCAGGCAGGCGCATGCTCGCCGAATTGCGCGACGGGCTGCGCGGCCGGACCGTTGTCCTGGTCACCCACAACCCGAACGATATCGACGACGCCGACACCAGGCTGGACCTGGACGCAGCAGCCGCCGCTGCCGCCGCTGGCGAGGGTCCGGCGACGGCGGCGGCGCTGGCGCGGGGGTAGCCCGCCTATTAGCCTGTTGCCATGACCCGAAACGGCGAGCTCCACCCCCGGCCCGCACTCGATTCCCGGCTGTCCTGGCGGCCGGCGGAGCGCCACGACCTCGACGCGTGGGCCGGGCTGATCGCCCGCACGGCCGCCGTCGAGCAGCCCGTCTGGTTTGAGCGCCAGGCGGATCTGGAACAGATCCTGGAGTCGAAGAATAACCCGGTGGCGGCAAACACCATCATCGGCTTCGATCCGGAGGGCGTTGCCCGGGCCTACGGCCGGATCACGAAGAACCGCGACGGTGACAAGGCGAACGGCTCCGGCTGCGTCGATCCTCAGTGGCAGGGGAGCGGGATCGGCACCGGACTGCTGGGCTGGATGGAACAGCGGACCAAAGACCGCTTCGCCGAGGACGCAGGCGGGGCCGGGACAGGCGGGGCGGGCACTGCCGGCGATGCCGCCGGCGCCCGGGCCGCGGTCCCTCGCCCGAGGCTGCGGCTCTACGCGGAGCAGCAGCACCAGCACCAGGCCGCATTGTTCGCCGCTTCCGGCTACGGCATTGTCCGCTATTACAACGAGATGCACCGGCCACTGAACCAGGCCTTGCCTGAAACCGCTCTGGACCCCGGGCTGGAGCTCGTCACGTTTGGGCCGGAGTTGCACGAACCGGTGCGGCTGGCGCACAACGCGGCATTCCGGGACCACTGGGGCAGCGAACCCCGCGACCAGGAGGGATGGGGCTTTGTGGTGAACGATCCGCAGGCCCGGCCGGACCTTAGCGGCGTCGTGCTGGACCGTTCCACCGGTACCGTGGCCGGGTACCAGCTGGCCACCCACGACGCCGAGGCCGCCCTGACCCGGGGCTTCCGTGAAGGCTACACGGAGCTCCTCGGCGTCCGGCGGGAATTCCGTGGACGGGGCATCGCGCAGGCACTCTTGGCCGATGCCATGCGCCGCTTCGCGGCGGCGGGCATGGACGTGGCCTCACTGGACGTCGACTCGGAGAACCCGACCGGGGCCCTCGCGCTCTACATCAAGATGGGCTATGTGGCCGTCAACCGGAGCATGGCGTGGGACAAGGAGCTTCAGCCGGCAGCGCCGTAGGGGCCGCCTTAGGAAACCGCAGGCCCGGCGCCTACGCGCCGGCCGTCCGCGCGACTGCCGCCCCGTGCCGGTTCTTCGCGTCAGCCGTCCACATCGTGGAGGTGGTGGACGACGTCGTGCAGGAAACACTGCGCGAAGGTCAGGACAGTGAACACCGAGCCGTTGCTCCGGGTTCCTTTGCGGTCCCAATCTTCCTCCGGGACCCGCGCGAAGGACGCGGCGATCTGCTCGCCCTCGGCCGTCAGCTCGGCGCCGACCCGGGCTGGGTCGGCGCTGGCGTAGTCCTGCTCGATTGCGGTCTTGTCCTGGTCCCAGTCATCGAATTGGGCATCGTCCTCGGACAGCATGAGGGACAGGCGGTGATCGAAAAGCGTGAAGACGTCCCGGACGTGGCAGCCATACTCGAGGACGGACCACGTGGCCTCGTTGGGGCGTTCCGTCGCGTCCGGCCGGCGGAGGGCTGCACGCCACCGCGGGAGCATGTTGATGACTATCCCCGGGACGGTGGCCGGGGTCGCAGCGGAGGCATCGTAACCGCACTCGGGGCAGGGCCGCGACAGGACCCAAGTCCAGTCCTTGGTATCCGGAATGATAGGCATTCCAGCAGTGTAGGTGCATTTGTTCCGCCAGGCATCCCGACCCGTTGCTGCAGCCGGTGCGGGGCCCAGGTACGAGGAGAAAGTGGCACCGCCGTCGGCCGATGCTTTGACTGCGTCGGCCGTGGCCGCCCAGTTGACGGCCCCSGTTCGAAGACGAACCGGGGCCGGGACGCTACTAGAGGCCGGCCAGCAGGTCCGTCATCTCCTGGATTTCGGCTTCCTGGGCAGTCACGATCGCCTTGCTGAGGCTGAGGGCGTCAGGGTTCTTGCCTTGGCTGCTTTCAGTCTTGGCCATCATCACCGCGCCCTCGTGGTGGGCGATCATCTGGGCCAGGAACAGCTTGGCCGCGTCGGTGCCCTGGGCGGCGTCGAGCTTCTTCAGGTTCTCATCGCCCATCATCCCGTCATCCATGCCGTGGCCGGACGCCATCTGGGCGGGTTCGTTCCAGGTCTGGAGCCAGCCCGTCATCTTTTCGATTTCGGGTGCCTGTGCGGCCTTGATCTTGGTGGCGAGGGCGGTGATCCGCGCGTCCATGCCCTGTTTCTTGAGCATCATGTCGCTCATTTCCACGGCCTGGGCGTGGTGCGGGATCATCCCTTGGGTGAACATGGTGTCTGCGGCGTTGTGGTCCGCGGTTGCGGGGGCTGAGCTGGATGCCATGCCCATGCCGCCGCTGCCCATGCCCGGCATGGTGCTGGTGGGTGTGCTTCCGGAGGTGCCGGCGCAGCCGGCAAGGGCGATGGCGGCGGAAATGCCGAAGGCAGAAATTGCGGCAGAAATGGTCAGGGTTTTCTTCACGGGGCAAGTCCTTCAATCATCAAAATGGCGTTGTGGCACGCCTGCGGATGACACGCCCGCGCCGCAGGAAGGACGGGTTGGGGCGTGTCGGGTAAGTGGGGGCGCCGGGCACGACACGGCGCGATCCGTTCTTACGTCCGGCTGATGGACAGATCGCCCGGCGAAGGACTTGCGGGGAGATAGGGGTAGGCCCGGACGGCGGCGGCGTCTTGCGTGGCCGGGTTGTGCATTGAGGCCGGTGCCATGCCGGGTGGGGGCGCGGCCAGGGAGGTCACGGCAGCCGACGGCACACAGGCCGAGTGCATCGATGCGGCGTCGGTGCAGCTCGATTGGCACACGCACGACGTCGGCGGTGCAGCAGCTTTGGTGTTGCCCGCCGGCTCGGGACCCGCTGTGGCCGTAGCGGCCGGGGCCATGGAGTCATGGGCCGTTGTGCCGGCGTGCGGGGCATGGGCAGCCGGATGGGATGCGAGGGTGGTCTCCGGCCGCGAGGACGGCCCCGCGGGTTCCGTGGAGGATGTCACCGCAGTCGTGGTATGGGCGCCATGCATTCCGGTCATGATGTGCATCCCGAGGAATCCAGCCACGATGGCCAGCAGGCCCACCAGCAGGCCCACCAGCAGGAATCCGCGGCGAAGGGCGTTTGCGGCATGGCTCATGAAAGCTGCGGCCATGGCATTCTCCCTCCGGATGGCAGTGTTGGATGTCGCTCAGGTTAAGGCTACAGGCTGAGCGTTGGCCGGGCTGGCGTCGGGATACTTGCTGCCAGTGGCTAGCGGACTTCGATGACGCCCATCATCCCTTGGTCCTCGTGGTCCAGGATGTGGCAGTGGTACACGGAGCGGCCCGTGAAATCCTTGAAGTTGATCCGGACCCGCACCTGTCCGTTGGCGGGTATGTTGACGACGTCACGCCAGACGGGCGGGCCCGGTGTCTGACCCTGCTCCTCGATGATCTGCATCGGCCAGACGTGCAGATGGAAAGGATGGTCCATCGGGCTGGGATTGATCAGGGTCCACTCCTCCACCGTCTGCGCGGCCACGGTAGTGTCCGTCCGGCTTGCGTTGAATTCACGGCCGTTGATGGTGAAACTCATTCCCATCCCCATCCCCATGCCGCCGACGGCTAGGGTCAGCTGCCTGTGCGCGGCAACGGCCGCGGTTCTCAGGTCTGCCGCTGCGGGCCGGGACGGCACCGCCGGAGGAGGAACGGCCGGGGCGCCGGACACCGAGAGAGTCGCCAGCACGAGATCCCCTGTGCCCTGGGCGCCGTTGGCGGCTGGCCCTGCCGGCCCCATCATGCCGGCCATGCTGCCACGGTTGTAGTAGATGGCGCCGAGAGTGGCGTCGCCCGCGACGGCTGTGACCAGGACATCTGCACGGTTGCCGGGCGCGAGCAGCACCTCGTCCGCGTTCCGGGGTGTGGGGAAGCGGCCGGAATCCATGCCGAGGAGCTGCATCTGCTGCCCGTCCAGGCGCAGCTGCAGGTAGCGGGCCACGCAGGTGTTCACGATCCGCCACCGCTCACGCTCGCCCGGCCGGGCGGAAAGTTTCGGGTTGCTTTGTCCGTTGACCAGGACAAGTTCACCTTCCCGGCCGAGCGTCCGGTCCATGGGCGAGGCGTCGGCGACGGTTCCGGACCCGTCCAGGGTGATGTCAGAGACGACCATGACCCGCTCGCGGCTGACATCCACGGGCTGTGCGTCCTCGACGATGATCGCACCGAACAGGCCGGCGAAAATCTGATCGGCGACCATTCCGTGATGATGGGGGTGGTACCAGTACACGCCGGGCGGGTGGTCTGCAGGGAGCCGGTACTCGTAGCTGAACGAGTGCCCGGGCTCGACAACGTTGAAAACGTTGTCTCCGTTGCCCTGGGGTGAGACGTGGAGTCCGTGGACATGCAGGTTTGTCGGGACGGCCATGCTGTTGACCAGCTCGACGGCGAGCACGTCCCCACCCCGCAATCGCAGGGTTGGGCCGGGGACTCCGCCGTTGTAGCCAAGTGCCGAGGCCTGTTGGCCGCCGAGCTGCACCGAGCCGGCGGACGCTTCGAGCCGGACCTGCAGCCGTCCGTTGCTGCTGCGCAGCTGCTTCGGCTCGGTGAAATCCCCGCCCGCGACGGGGGCGAACCGGGAACTGACCGTCCACCAGAGACCGGCGCCGCCGGCGGCTATGGCTGCCGTACCGAGGCCTCCCAGCAGGAGCGCGTTCCGGCGGCTCATTGGGCGCACTATTGGTCCTCGCCGAGAACCTTTAGCTGCTCGCGGTATTGCTCCGCCGTCAGTTCACCTCGGGCAAAGCGTTCATCGAGGATCTGCCGGGCCCGGCTCCTGCCGGGGTAGGGCCCCTGCGGTCCCTGCATCCCGCCGTGACTGCCGCTTCCGGCAAACATGCGCACCGCGACCAGTACGAGCAGCGCTATGCCGATGAGCAGGAGTATGCCCCACATCCACATCCAGCCCATATTCATGCCGTAGCCCCACATCAAGACAGGCGTCCTTTCGCCTCAGACCATTGCTATTCCGATTCTTTGGCCAGCCTCGGCTGACCGGTAGAGTCCGAAGGCCTCCCCGCCCGGGAGCCTCGAGCTACACGCACTCACGGATATCGAGTGCGCGCATGCCCGGCCGTGCCCGCCGGCCCGGAAATCAGCGTTGCCGTTTCTCAGGTACGTGGGGGACGCGGAGGAGTATCATTCCTTCCGGGGGGCGGGCCTGGAAAGAGAATAGCCATGCTCAAGGACAAGCAAGTCGGCGCAGTGCTACCGGCAGCGGACATCGCCCGTGCACGGGATTTCTACCGCGATAAGCTCGGGCTCGAACCGGAGAACGCGGATGCCGAGGACAACCTGCAGTACAAGTGCGGCGGAGGTACCGGGTTCCTCCTGTACCAGACGCCCAACGCCGGAACGGCCAAGAACACGCAGATCGGCTGGCTGGTCGATGACCTTCCGGGTGCCGTTGCGGAACTCCGAGCCAAGGGAGTCGTTTTCGAGGAATACGATTTCCCGGGCCTAAAAACCGAGGACGGCATCGCCACCACTCCGGACGGAAGCTCGGCCGCGTGGTTCCTGGACACCGAGGGCAACATCCTGAGCCTCAACCACATGACCTAGGGCCGGCCCACAGGATGCAGGCAAGGCCTTGCCGGGACTGAGGTCGCCGGAAAGGATGCCGATCACGAAGCCCGGCCGGAGCGCGACAGCGCCGCCGGCCGGGCTTCGTTTGTCCGCGGTCCTACGTGTCGGTGCCGGCTTCCGGTTCCTCTGACCACGCCATGCTGGGTCCAATGGCGTCTATCGCCTGGGACAGCGGGATTCCGGAGCCGTCGCGGCGGCCATGCTCGCCGGGGAGTGAGCGCGCCACGCCCGCCAGGGAGGAAGCCTTGGCCGGACCGTGCCCAGCCCACCCGAGCAGCAGCGTGTCCTCGCCCTTCAGGAAGCGGTGCGCCCGCACGCCGGCAGTCGCCCGGCCCTTGACCGGGTACTCGGCCAGGGCGGTGACCTTCGCAGCCCCGGGGGCTGTGCCCGGCAGGGCACCTTCCGTCCCGGCGATGGTCACGACGACGGCGGCGGCGTCAGCGGGGCTGGCGGTCCCGAAGAACATCACCCGGTCCCCGGCGGCCAGCTTGATCCCGGCCATGCCGCCGGCGGTTCGGCCCTGCGGGCGGACCGCGGAGGCACTGAAGCGCAGCAGCTGGGCCTGGCGCGTGATGAAGACGAGGTCGTCGTCGTCGGACCCGGCGGGGGCAACGCCCACCACGGTGTCCTTGTCCTTGAGCGCGATCGCTTCCCAGTCTTCGCGGTTCAGCGGATAGTCCGGCTGCACCCGCTTGACCACGCCCTGCGCGGTTCCGATCGCCAGGACCTGGTCCAGCGGCGCGAAGGCCACCAGAGACTCACCCTTGAGGAGCGTGATGAAATCCTTGGCCGCTACCCCGCCGGCCATGTTCGGGGTCCCCGAGGTCGGCGGCAGCACAGGCATGTCCATGACCTGCAGGCGCAGCATGCGGCCCTGCGAGGTCACTGCGGCGATCTCCCCGCGGGCGGTGGTCTTGACCACGGAGGAGAAAACATCATGCCGGGTCCGCGGTCCGGCCTCGGCCAGGCTGTCCTGGTTGGCGGTGCGGGCGATCTGTCCGGACACGGTAAGGATGGCCCAGCAAGGATCGTCCGCGATCTCGAGGGCCAGCGGGGCGGCCTTGCCCTTGGCCCCGGCGGCTGCGCCCACCGCGGCGGCCACGGTGGGGGAGACGGCCTCGGATTCCAGCAGGACGGTCCGGCGCGGTGTGCCGTACTTCTCCGCGATCTCGCCGAGTTCGTCGGACACCAGGGCCCGGAGCAGCACCGGGGAGCCCAGGATTGCCTCAAGCTCCGCGATCTCCCGGCGGAGTTCCTCCTGCTCCTTCTCCAGCTCGACCCGCGAATATTTGGTCAGCTGACGCAGCCGCAGTTCCAGGATGTAGTTGGCCTGGATCTCGGAGAGATCGTAGATGGACATCAGCCGGGTCCGGGCCGCGGCGACCTCGTCGGAGGACCGGATGATCTGGATGACCTCGTCGATGTCCACGATCGCGACCAGGAGGCCCTCGACCAGGTGCAGGCGGTCTTTCTTCTTGCCCAGCCGGAAGGCGGTGCGGCGCCGGACCACATTGATCCGGTGGTCCACGTAGACCGAGAGCAGCTGCAGCAGCCCGAGGGTCTGCGGCTGGCCGTCGACGAGCGTGACGTTGTTGATACCGAAGGAATCCTCCATCGGGGTGTAGCGGTAGAGCTGCTGGAGCACGGCAGTGGGATTGAAGCCGTTCTTGAGCTCGATGACCAGGCGCAGGCCGTGCTTGCGGTCGGTGAGGTCCACGACGTCGCTGATGCCAGTGAGCTTCTTGCTGTTGACGGCATCCTTGATTTTCTCGATCACCTTCTCCGGACCCACCATGTAAGGCAGTTCCGTGACCACCAGTCCGGTGCGGCGGGCCGAGAGCTGCTCGATGTCCACCTTTGCCCGGGTCTTGAAGGAGCCGCGGCCCGTGGCATAGGCGTCGCGGATGCCGTCCAGGCCCACGATCCGGCCGCCGGTGGGCAGGTCCGGGCCGGGGACGAACCTCATGATGTCCTCGAGCGTGGCGTCCGGGTTGTCGATCAGGTGCCGTGCCGCGGCGATGACCTCCACCAGGTTGTGCGGGGCCATGTTGGTGGCCATGCCGACGGCGATCCCGGTGGCGCCGTTGACCAGCAGGTTGGGGAACGCGGCCGGCAGCACGTCCGGCTGGGTCAGCTGGTTGTCGTAGTTGGGAACGAAGTCGACGACGTCCTCGTCGAGGTGGTCGGTGAGGGTCAGGGCCGCGGCCGCCAGCCGGGCCTCCGTGTAGCGGGGGGCGGCGGGACCGTCGTCGAGCGAGCCGAAGTTGCCGTGTCCGTCGATCAGCGGCAGCCGCAGGGAAAAGTCCTGGGCCATGCGCACCATGGCGTCGTAGATCGCGGCGTCACCGTGCGGGTGCAGCTTGCCCATGACCTCGCCCACCACGCGGGCGCTCTTGACGTGGCCGCGGTCCGGGCGCAGCCCCATGTCGGACATCATGTAGAGAATGCGCCGCTGGACGGGCTTCAGGCCGTCACGGGCGTCGGGGAGGGCCCGCGAATAGATCACCGAATAGGCGTATTCGAGGAATGAGCCTTCCATCTCGGACGTGACATCGATATCGACGATGTTCTCGGTGAAATCCTGGCTGGGTTCCCCTGCCGGGGGCGTGGTTTGGCGGCGTGCCATAAGGCTGGTGGATCCTTCTGAGGGGTGCTGAACGGGTACTGCGTAAGTTTATGACTAGGCTAAGCCTATGGTGGATCAGCCGGCGGACGGCGTATATCCGGAATATTGGGAAGCCGATGTTGTCCTGCGCGACGGCGGCACAGCGCATGTGCGCCCCATCCACCCCTCCGACGCGGATGCCGTCCAGGCCTTCCACGTGGGTCAGTCCCAGAAGTCCATCTATATGCGCTTCTTCGCCTTCAAGTCCAAGCTGTCCAGCAAGGAACTCAAGCGCTTCACCGAGGTGGACTACAAGGACCGGGTGGCCCTGGTGATCACCATCGGCGGCGAAATCCTCGGCATCGGCCGTTACGACCGGCTCGATGACCCGGCGGAGGCCGAGGTCGCCTTCAACATCGCCGACGCCCACCAGGGCCGCGGCATCGGCTCGATCCTGCTCGAACACCTCGCCGCCGCCGCCCGCGAGCACGGGATCCGCAAATTCAGCGCCGAGGTGCTCCCGGAGAACCGCAAGATGCTGATGGTCTTCTCCGACGCCGGCTACGACGTCAAACGCCACTTCGACGACGGCGTGGTCAGCCTCGAATTCAACATCGACCCCACCGACAAGTCCCGGGCCGTCATGGAATCCCGCGAACACCGCGCCGAGGCCCGCAGCATCCAGGAACTGCTCGCCCCGGCGTCCGTGGCCGTGATCGGCGCCAGCCGCAAATGGGGCACCGTGGGCTACCAGCTGCTCGAGCACATCATCGAAGGCGGCTTCAGCGGCCCGGTCTATGCGATCAACCCGGAGGCCCTGGAGCTCGCCGGCATGCTCTCCTTCGCCCGGCTCTCCGAGGTCCCCGGCCCGGTCACGCTCGCCATCATCGCGGTCCCGTACGACGAGGTCCCCAAGGTGGTCCAGGAATGCGCCGCCGCCGGGGTCAAGGGAATCGTGGTGGCCACCGCTGGGTACGCGGACGACGGCGAACGTGGCCTGGCCCGCCAGCGCGAACTGGTCCGGCAGGCCCGCGCCAACGGCATGCGCGTGATCGGCCCGGCATCCCTGGGCATCGTCAACACCAACCCGTCCGTATCCCTCAACGCCTCGATGGCGCCGGCACTGGCCCGCCGCGGCGGCCTGGGGCTGTTCAGCCAGTCGGCCGCGATCGGCGTCTCCCTGTACGCGGCCTCCAGCCGGCGCCGGGTCGGCATCTCGACGTTCCTCTCGGCCGGAAACCGCGCCGACGTCTCCGGCAACGACATGATGCAGTACTGGGAAGACGACGCCGACACCACGGCGGTGGGCCTGTACCTGGAATCGATCGGCAACCCGCGCAAGTTCTCCCGGCTGGCCCGCCGGCTGGCCCGCACCAAGCCCGTGATTGTGGCCAAGTCCGACGCCATGGGCCTGAACCTGCCGCCGGGGCACGCCGTCCGCACCACCCAGGCTCCCTCGGAAGCGCTGGACGCCATGATGCGGCAGGCCGGCGTGATCCGGGTCGAGACCATCGAAGAGCTCATGGACGTCGCCCAGATCGTCTCGAGCCAGCCGCTGCCCGGGGGGCCCGGCATCGCCGTCTTCAGCAACTCGCGCGCCCTTGGCAAGGTGGTCGCGGACAGCGCCGCCCGCCAGGGGCTCGGTGTGGAACGGATTGTGACCGACGTTGACCTCGACGCCGGCATGTCCCGGGCGCTGCCGGCGCTGCGGCGGAGCCTGCAGGAAACCCTGACCGCGGACACGGTGTACGCCGCGGTGGTCGCGCTGCTGCCGGCACACGGTCTCACCGTCGAAAAGATCGCCGGAGTGCTGGCCGAATGCTCCGCGGCGGCCGGCAAACCCGTGGTTGCCGCCTTTAGCGGAATCCTTGATCCCTCCATCTACGTGGAGGGCATGGTCGGCGCGGAACCGGAGCAACCACACCAGCCCGCGCCCGCTCCGCCGGTTCCGTGCTACTCCAACCCTGGTGCGGCGGTGGCGGCCCTGGGCGCCGTCGTGCGCTACGCCCAATGGCTGGACCGGGACCAGGGCCTGTTCGTGGAACCCGAGGGGTGCCACCCGGAGGCCGCCCGGGCGGACCTGGAGCTGCTGCTGCGCAATGTGGGCGGCGAGCAGCTCGTCCGGCTGGACCAGGACACGGCCGCGCAGCTGCTGGGCCACTACGGCATCCGGCTGGTCCCGTCCGTCGGGTTCGAGACGGCGGAGCAGGCCGTGGCCGCGGCCGGGCAGCTCGGCTGGCCCGTGGCATTGAAGACCACGGATCCGGCACTGCGCCACCGCCTGGACCTCGGCGGCGTGCGGCTGGACATCCAGGACGCCGATTCGCTGCGCCGCAACGTGCTGGAGATGCGCAAGTCGCTCGAAAGGTACGGCTCACCGTCCCTGGAAGTGCAGACCATGGTGCCCGTGGGGCAGGCCTGCACTTTCCGTGCCATCGAAGACCCACTGCTGGGGCCCGTGATCTCCTTCGGCCTGGCCGGAGACGCCGTGAACCTGCTCGATGACTGGGCCCACCGCGTGCCGCCGCTCTCCGGCTCCGATGTCCACGACTTCATCCGGGCGCCCCGGGCGTCGCGGAAACTCTTCGGCTATCAGGGCCTGCCCGCCGTCGACGTCGCGGCGCTCGAGGACCTCGCCGCCCGCCTCACCAGGCTGAAGGACAACCATCCGGAGGTCGCGCTGGTGCATTTCAATCCCGTCCTCGCCGGGCCCGATGGTGCCTCGATCCTTGCCGCCGACGTCAGGATCGCAAACGCCGCTCAGCGGACCGACAGTGCGCGCCGGGCGATGCGCAGTTAGGGTCGAACCTCCCGGGCTGTAGCCCGCGTCCGGGGCCCGGCAGTTAGCAAGTCCCTTGCTGATCTGTGAAAATGGAGACTATGAGCACCCAGCCTCCAGCACCCAAGCCCCTGGCGACCGTCCCCGCACGCCAGACCGCGCACCACCACGGCCTCCATGACCACAGTGCGCAGGGCCAGAGCCTGGAAGGGGCCCTCCAGCAGGCCGGTTTCTACCCCCGGCTCGTGGCTGACGTCGTCGCCGATGCGCTGGACGGCMGCGACTGCGTGGCCCACCTCGTTCACCTCGAGACACACTTCGACCGCGCGGAAGTCCGCCGCCACATCACCGTCCTGGTGCTGACCGACGACATGCTGGTCATCACCCATGTCGACGACCAGCAGCTTGACGAGGCCGGCGAGCAGACCGTCGCCCAGGTGTCCACCGAGTCCGTCCCCGTCACCCAGATCCGCTCGGTGGTCCTGAGCTATGTCTACGCCCAGCCGCAGGACTACAAGCCTTCCGACCCTGTCCGGGAGCTGACGCTGTCCATTGCGTGGTCCGGCGGCCAGCGCCTGGACATGGGTCCGGCCAGCTGCGGGGACCCGCAGTGCGAGGCCGATCACGGCTACAGCGGCACCATTGCGCAGGAAGACATCGTCCTGCGGATCAGCGCCGAAGCGGACGGCCTGCAGGCCGTCCAGGACGCCAAGCTGTTCGCCCGCGCCCTGCGTGCCGTGAACACCGGCTCCGCGGCGCCGGTCCCGCACAACGGGCCCGGGCTGCCGCCCCGGCCGCGGATGGGCGTGTTCGGAAACCGCCTCAGCCGCGGCCACCAGCGCTGACATGGCCCATTTCCGTCAGCCTGAGCCCGCCGAAGACCAGTTGCCACTCCCGGTATTGGCTCCCTCCCTGGCCGTTGGAGGCCCGTTGGCCGCCGGCGCTGGTCCGTCCGCGCTTCCGCCTGCCCCGGCGTTCGGACACCGTTCCATCGCCGAGGTGCTCACCAGCGCCGCCGCAAGCCTGGGTGTTCCGGGGTTTGAGAACAAGCTGAACCTTCCGGCCGCGAAACGCGTGTGTGTGGTGCTGGCCGACGGGCTGGGCCGGAACCTGTTGAAGCAGAAGAGCGCCCACACCCCGTTCCTGCGTGCGGTCCAGCAGGCCGGCCAGGGCCAGGTGCCCGTGTCGCTGGACTCGGCGTTCCCGTCCACCACCGCGGCATCCCTCGCCAGCTTCGGCACCGGACTGTCGGCGGGCCAGCACGGCATGGTGGGCTACGACGTCCTGGATCCGGATCAGGACCGGGTAGTGAACATGCTGGGCAACTGGGACGCCGGCGTGGACCCGCGGACGTGGCAGCCGTTCCCCACCGTTTTCGAACGGGCCGCGGAACACGTCGATGTGACGACGGTCAGCCTGCCGCAGTTCAGCACCTCGGCCATGACCGAGGCCGCGCTCCGCGGAGGCCGCTTCCTCACCGGAACCACGTCGCATGCCCGGACCGAAGCGGCCGCCGAGGCCATGGCCGGCGCCGGTCCCTCGCTGATGTACTTCTATGTCAATGAGCTCGACAAGGCCGGGCACCGCCACGGCTCCCAGTCAGCCCAGTGGGAGCACCAGCTGGAGGAACTCGATGCCACGGTGCGCCGGCTCAACGCCACCCTGCCGGCCGGCACGACCGTGCTGCTGACGGCGGACCACGGCATGGTGGACGTGCCCGAATCGCAGCGGATCGACTACTCCGCGGAGCCGGCGCTGCTCGCCGGCGTGCGGCACACCGCCGGCGAGCCGCGCATGGTCCACCTCTACCTCGAGGATGGAACGGACGACGCCGCGCGCGCCCGCCTGCTGGCAAACTGGCGGTCCCGTTTCGGGGACAGAATTTGGGCCTTCACCCGTGAGGAAGCGATCGCGGGCGGGCTGTTCGGTGACGTGCGGGCCGAGGCCGCCTTGCGGATCGGCGACGTCATGATCGCGGCCCGGGATTCGCTGGCGCTTTACGATACACGCAGGGTCCGGCCCACCGCCCTGGAGGTCGTGGGCCAGCACGGTTCCCTGACGAAAGCCGAGCGGGAAGTCCCGCTGCTCTGCTTCCAGGCCGACGGTAAAAGGGCGCCCCGCGGCTGACTCCCGCTTGAAATCCCTGCCTGAAATCCCTGCCTGAAATCACTGCCTGAAATTTCGGGTCTGGTTCTTATTGGTCGTTGCGGGTTCCGAAGACGATTTCGTCCCAGCTCGGAACGCTGGACCGTTTCGGCTTGGCCGGCTGGCGCTCCGGCTGGTCCGCGCCGGCCTCGTTCCGGGTAGCGGCGTGGGACTCGCGGTGCTGCCGCCGGGACGTTCCGCCGCCGATCAGTTCATCCAGGCCCGGGCTTGCCGTCGGGCCGCTCTTAGGGGCCGGGCGCAATTGCGAGGCCGCGATGGTGACTTCCCGGGTCTCGGTGCTGACGCCGTCGTGCAGTTTCAGGGCATCGTCCTCTTCCGGGAGGCGCGGTGCGAGGGTCAGCCGCGAGAGCATCGACGGCCTGCCGTCGCGCCGTCGCGTGAAGGGGTCGGTTTCTGACGGGGCGGCCGCCTCCACTGCCGGAACTTCCGGCAGCTCGGGCTTGATGACGGCCGGGTCGGTGTCTGCCGAGGCGGGATCGGCTTCCGCAGCGGATTCGGGGATGGCTTCCGGTTCCGCTGCTTGCGGAATTTCGGTTGCGTCCGGCACCTCCGACGGACGGGGGTGGGCCGCGGGGACACCGGTGGTCAGGAGTGTGGCGAGGGCGTCGTCCGCGTCCTCGTCCACGCCGATCCGCTGGCCGCGGCGGGAACGCAGCATGTCCAGCAGCCCGTCGGCGTCCTGTTCCTGGTGGATCCTGTCCTGCTGGAGCAGCATCTGGTGAATAATGCTGTGCTGGCCGGTCGCTGTGCGGGCCGCGGCCTCGGCATCGGTCTCAAAGTCGAAGGGCCGGTCGGAGACGGCCGTGAGGCGCCGCGTCGGCACGGGGCCTTCGAGCGGCTCAAGTTCGCTCAGCTGCTGGGCCCAGCGGTTGGCGTTCTGCAGGGTCTTCCGGGCGGGGTGGAAGGTCCAAAGGGCCGGCGGCTCCTCGCCGATTCCGGCCGGGCCGCCGGGCTTGGGCTCAAAGCGGGCCACCACGTTCCAGCTGCCGTCGGGACGGCGCCAGGAATCCCACTCCAGTGTTGAGGGTTCGACGCCGTAAGCCCTGAGCCGGTGTTCGACCATGTCGCTGAGGGACGCCGGGTTTTCACCGAACACGGACCGGTAGGCGTCGTGGCCCGGGGCAGGGGAGGCGACCTCCACCTTGCGGGCCTGCTGGGCGATGTACTCGCGTTCGGCCAGGACCGGGCCCTCGTAGCGCTGGACTTTCTCCAGCGGAATTCCGGACAGTTCCGCCACTTCGGCGGCGGTGGCCCCGTTGCGAATCCTGGTCTGGATATCGCGCGGTGACATGGCAATAGGGGGTGCGGCCGCGCTGGACGCCGTCTTCGCCGACGTCCGGCTGGCTGCCACCCGAAGTGCTTCATCGATCGGCAGCTGGAACATCTCGCCGCCGGTGCCACTCAACAGGAGATGCTCTCCGTCGTCGTGGACGCCTACAAGCCGTAGATCCTGCATACAAATCCTCCACCCTGGCATTACTAACAATCGAAACTCTGCCACCAGCGGGACGCATTTCGGGTTAGGACGGCTGGCGCGCCGTGATTTTCCGCGACTTTCCGCGACTTTCCGCCGGTTTTTGCGGGTCTGCGGGAGGGATCGGGGGGAGGGGACCGGTGGGCTCTGGCATTCGGTGGGCGCTTAAGCAAAAATGACCCGACACCGGGCACAAAAACCGCATGTCCGGCGTTACAACGGTGAACCGCTCCCGGAGCCCAGGGTTACCATCCCGGCGGGCCATCTTGGAACGGCGAATCAATCGAACGAATGCGGAGTGTGAGCAACAAATAATGGCGACTGATTACGATGCGCCGCGTAAGACCGAAGAAGACCTCAGTGAGGATTCGATTGAGGCTCTGAAGGCGCGGCGTACGGAGAAGCCTTCCGCTGTGGTGGATGAAGATGAGTCCGACCTCGCCGAAGGCTACGAACTTCCCGGCGCAGACCTGTCCGGGGAGGAACTGCTGGTCCGGGTCCTGCCCGCCCAGGCAGACGAATTCACGTGTGCCTCCTGCTTCCTCGTCCGCCACCGTTCGCAGATTGCCCGCGAAAAGGACGGCCTCAAGTATTGCAAGGATTGCGAGGGCTAGGCGCGCGGCAGCCGTGACCGGGAGCCCGGGTCCCGGGCACGCATTTGGGACCCCTGCGCGCCTGGCGGCGCGCAGGAACCGTGGCGGAGACGGCGGGAACTAGGCGTTGAGCGCGGCGATAAGCTGTTCGGGGTGGCGGGTGGACGTGAGCCAGTACGGGGTGCGGTCCGAGGGGTCCTCGATCTCGATCCGGACCACCGGATCCACCCAGCCGCGGATGCACAGGAACGCCAGCCCGTTGAGCCGGGTGCCGCGTTCCGCGGTCGCTTCCTTGCCCCGGAACGCCGTGGCCTTGCCCAGGAACCCGCGTTCAATGGTGGCCCTGCCCACCTTCAGGGTGGTCCTCGTGACAGCAATTGACGGCGTGGACAGGACCAGCAGCACGGAGATGATGATGAAGAGAACGATTGCTGCCGTAATGCCGGCCCAGATGCTGATGGGGGCCAGCATGAGGATCCCGGCGCTGGAGAACCCTGCCGAGACCAGCCAGATCCAGAAGTTCGGCCAAAGCTTCTCGGAGTAAAGGACAGTGGAGTCGCTCGGGGCGCTCTTAGGGGCAGGCGCGGCTGCGCTGGATTCGGGCATAAGCACAGCTTTTCATCTTTCCCGGCCTATTTCACCTCGGCCCCCGCCGGGCTCCAGCCCCGGATCAACCCGCGTCAACCCGGCTCCAGTCCCGCGGGCGCCGTGCGCGGGCAGGCAAGCAGCGGCTAGGACGATGTTCCTCGCGGGCGTTAGAGTGAGGGACTGTGACTGAAGAAAACACCGCCGTCGCCAGTGCCGCATCCACGGCCAGCGACGCAGCCTACGGAACGCCCACCTTGACGGTACAGCTGAAAATGCTCGACGACGGGCTCGAGCCGCCGTCGTACGCGCACCCGGGCGACGCGGGCGCCGACCTTCGCGCCCGAGAGGACGTCGTCCTTGCACCGGGGGAGCGCCGACTCGTCCCGACCGGCGTCTCGATTGCGCTGCCGGATGGTTTCGTTGCGCTGATCCACCCCCGCTCCGGCCTCGCCACCAAGCACGGACTCACGGTGGTGAACGCACCAGGGACCGTGGACGCCGGCTACCGCGGGGAAATCGCGGTGACACTGCTCAATACGGACCGGCACGAGGCGATCGAGCTCCGCCGCGGCGATAGAATTGCACAAATGGTCATTCAGCGCGTGGAGTACGCCAGGTTCCTCCCGGTCGAGGAGCTCGACGGCTCCGTCCGCGGCGGGGGAGGCTTCGGCTCCACCGGCGGTTTCGGCGGACCGGCCTGAGCGTAGGCCCCGGCAAGGCCACGGGAGCCAACTGCGTTTCTGCAGTGCCGCAGGCACTGCAGCACATAGGCGCTGAAGCACATAGGCATTGAAGCAACATGGGCATGACAGCAACACGGGCATGACGGCAACACAGGCGCTGGGAAATGATCAGCGATGCAGGAAATGATGCAGGGAACAACGAACCGGCCGCGGGGTAGCGGGCGGCCACGCGGACAGGCGCCAGGACGGCGCCGGGCGGCGGTACAGGACCACAACTGAAGGAGACACCCCATGGTTTTTGGGCGCGGCAGGAAAGCCAAACAGCAGCAGCCAGCAGAGCCGGGCGAAGCCACGGAAGCTGCCAGTGACGCCGCTGCGACGCCGGCCGGGAACGTTGCCGAAACCGCTGGCCGGGCCGCGACCGGGCCCTTCGACGTCTCGGAAATCGAGGACCAGGACGGGTATGTGGATCTCGGCGCGCTGCTGATCGCGCCCCGCGAGGGACTCCAGCTCCGCTTGGAGGTCGAAGAGGCGAGCCAGCGCGTCGTCGCCGTCACCATGGACCTGGAGGGCTCGAGCCTTCAGCTGCAGGCCTTCGCCGCCCCCCGCTCCGAGGGCCTGTGGGATGAAATCCGTGAGCAAATCGGCCAGTCGGTCGGCAGCCAGGGCGGCCAGGTCGAGGAGGTCGAAGGCAGCTTCGGCGTCGAGCTCGTGGCGAAGCTTCCCGCCGGCGGCGCGGACGGCAGCCAAGGGTACCGCGTGGCCCGCTTCATCGGCGTCGATGGCCCGCGCTGGTTCCTCCGCGGGGTATTCGGCGGCGAGGCGGCCCTTGACCGCGACGCGGCGGCCGGGCTGGAAGGGCTCTTCCGGAAGATCGTGGTGGTCCGTGGCGAGAACCCCATGCCGCCGCGTGACTTGCTGCAGCTGCGACTGCCCAAGGACACCGCCGCTGCACCGTCGCCGCAGGCGGCCCCCGAATTCGAACAGCCCGAACGCGGACCGGAGATAACCCAGATTGGCTGATGCCGCCGGCAGGAAAGCCACCGCCACCATGTCCGTCCGGGACTTGCCGGACCGCGGGCGGGTGCTGTGCCACGGCTTCATCGAGTCCGTCACGTACGTGCCCGCCAACCAAGTGGCCTCCTTCATTGCGATCCTGATCGATCACGACGCACCCGCGCCCGTCAGCCGGTTCCCGGGGCTTGGTGCCAAGGCCGGCTCCGGCGCAGGAGCGGCGAGCAGCCTGCCGGCCAACGGGGTATCCACACACCGGGTGCGCCCCGGCGTTCAGCGCCAGCGGCCGGCCGGTCCAAAGGAGCGGCTGCGCGTCGTATGGCTTGGCCGGCGCCGGATCCCCGGTGTCGACGCCGGAACGGAGCTCCGCCTCGAGGGCATGGTGACCATGCGCGACGGGCTGCCGACGATCTTCAACCCCCGCTACGAAATACTCTCCCGCCAGGAGGAGCAATGACCCTGCCCGAACACCCCGAGCGGGCCCGCACGGACCGGCCTCAGCAAGACATCAGCCGGCAGGAACCGGGGGAAACCGCCGACGGCGGCCGGGATATTGCCCCGCCGGTGACTTCCCAGCCAACGGCCGCCGACCCCGCGGCTTCCCAATCCACGGCCTCCCAGCCCACCGTTGCCCAGTTGGCCGGGGACTATGCGGCCAAGGCCGGCCTGCACCGGTCGAGCAACGGCAACATCGACGTGCTTAAAAGCGCCGGCGGCATCCAGGGCATCGCCGAGAGCATCCTGCCGGGCCTGGTCTTCCTGATTGCGTTCACCATCGACCGGGAAAACCTGGCGATGGCAGTCACAGCCTCCCTGGCGGTGGCCGCCGTCTTCACCGTGGCGCGGCTGGTCCAGCGCAAACCATTGACGCAGGCGCTGGCGGGCTTCATCGGCGTCGGACTCTCCGCCTGGCTGGCCACCTCGACCGGCAAAGCCGAGAACTTCTACGTCCTGGGGTTCTTCACTAACGTCGGCTACATCGTGGCAATGTCGATCTCCGTGGCCGTGCGCTGGCCGATCGCCGGCCTGCTCTTCGGCTTCATCCGCAACGAGGGTCTGGAATGGCGCAAGGACCCGAAGCGGATCAGGGCATACAGCATCGGCACGTGGGTGATCGTTGCCGTGCTGGTCCTGCGGCTCGTGGTGCAGGTGCCGCTCTACTTCATGGGGGAGCAGGGCCTCGCCGCCCTCGCCACCACCAGGCTCCTCATGGGCGCCCCGCTGTATATCCTCGGCATCTGGATTGCCTGGCTGATCACTCGGCCGGCCCCGGTGCCCGCCGCGGCCCCAGAGGCCAACTGACCCGATGCGCTATCAGTAATGGCCGTTCCCAAGCCCGGGAACGGCTGTGGAGTCTCATGACTTAATGGACGTTTCTGTCTCAAGACATCGTGGACAGTGTGTCTCAGGACATCGTGGACACTCGGACCGGTTTTGCTCGGGTCATGAGCAAAATGCACCCCGATATCAAGATCCGGCATTTGGTGGCGACAT
>NZ_JBFUCO010000002.1:0-48802 GCF_056405215.1 Arthrobacter sp. P1_H7
CCACCAGGTTGGGGTCCTCCCGCATTTAACCCCCAAGAGACCCTTGTTGAATCCGGCGGGCAGCGCTGGCACCTGCGTAATAGCCATGGAAACCTTGGGAATTCCTTTAACCGATACAAACCCTTGGAATACCTTTAGCCGGCAAGCTATTTCGGGCATGAGCATTGTGAGGCCGTATTTGACCGGCTAGGGTTTGGATTCCTACCAGCCACCGCGGCGCAGGGTGCGTCGACCGGACCTTATAGGAGTCCTAGATGCGCGTCGTTCCTGGCTTCGCCTTGGGCAAAAACGGTACCCATAGGCAACGCTTTAGCCGTTCCTTCTCGAGGCACCGGTGGATTTCCCTGGCGTCCGTCCTTTTCCTCATGGCCGGCACAATTTCCCTTATTGCCGGCCCCGCGGAAGCCGCCACGCTGACCTTTTCAACGACGGCTGACGCCGTCGTAAAGCGTGACAGTCCCACCATCAACTTCCGCACGGCGACCGGCCTCAAGGCCGATAACTCGCCGGTCGAAATGATCTTCCTCAAACTCACGGTAACCGGTACTGCCGGCAGCACCGTGACCGGCGCCAAGCTCCGGCTGTTCGCTACGGATCCATCCAACTCAGGCGGCCAAGTCCGACGGGTCCTCAACAACTCCTGGAGTGAGAACACGATCACCTTCAACAACGCGCCCGTTGCGGAAACGCCGATTGTGGCGTCGCGCGGCGCTGTTGCCGATAACACCTATGTGGAGTTTGATCTCTTCGGCGCGATTAAGGGTGACGGGACGTATTCGTTCCGCATCAGCAACACATCCTCTGACGGCGTCATTTACAGTTCCAAGGAAACTTCCGTCACCACGCAACGGCCTCGATTGACTGTCACCACGAACGCGACGCCGCCGCCCCCGCCTCCGCCGCCACCGCCGCCGCCTCCGCCCCCCGGCGACAATCCGTGCGGCACGGCAACCGCCCCGCCGGCGAAATACGACCACGTCATGTGGGTGATTTTTGAGAACAAGACCTATTCACAGGTCATCGGGAACGCCAGCGCGCCGTACATGAGCACGAAAGCGAACCAGTGCGCCTCGGTTTCCACCTGGAGTGACGCCGGCCTGGGTTTGCCCTCGTTGCCGAGCTATCTGGCCATGACCTCGGGCAGCACGCAGGGCGTCACTTCCGATTCGAACCCCTCGGGCCTGCCGCCCATTACGGCCGACAATATCTTCCGGCAGGTGCGTACGTCCGGCCAGTCCTATAAGAGCTATATGGAGGACATGCCTTCGAATTGCCGGCTGAGCGCGTCCGGCCTGTATGCCGAGCGGCACAACCCCGAAATCTACTACCAAGGGACGGGGGACCGGGCGGCATGCGCGGTCAACAATGTGCCTCTGGGCACCGTGAGCGCCGGGCAGCTGGCAGGCGACCTGGCCAACAACACCCTGCCGAATTTCTCCGTGGTGGTGCCGAATGTTTGCAATGACATGCATGACTGCAGCGTCGCGACGGGCGACACCTGGCTTTCGCAATGGCTGCCGGTCATCTTGAACAGCCAAAGCTACCGGGCGGGACGAACGGCGATATTCGTACTTTTTGACGAAGATACTCCGATCCCCAATTTCGTGGTGGCTCCATCCGTGGTCCCGGGCACCGTTATCCAGGGCAACTACAACCACTACTCCCTGCTCCGGTCCACCGAAGAAATGCTGGCCATCGGCCCGAAGTTGCAGAACGCCAGCACGGCCCTGAGTTTCCGGTCGCCGCTGCGCATCTAGGCGTTGCGGGAGATTCCCAGCAGAGTCCCGGAAGGCTCCCGGCTCCGGCGGAACGAACTCCCAGTTGCACTCGTTAGAATTCGACGGGGCTGGATTCCAAAAGACCAGCCCATCGCTTCGTTCTAAGGACACCTCAATGCCCGAGCGCACTATCGTCATCACCGGAGCCAGCGACGGCATCGGCGCGTCCGCCGCGCGGACCTTCGCCCGGCAGGGGGAACGTGTGGTCGTCGTCGGGCGTTCCGAGCAGAAGACCGAGACGATCGCGAACGAATTCGGCGCCGATTTCTTTGTCAGCGACTTCGCCGACCTTGCCCAGGTGCGGACCCTGGCGGTGCAGCTGAAGGAAAAGTACCCGCGGATCGACGTCCTGGCGAACAACGCCGGCGGCATCATGGGACCCCGCGAGCTCACCGTGGACGGCCACGAGAAGACCTTCCAGGTCAACCACCTGGCCCCGTTCCTGCTCACCACCGAGCTGATTGAGGTGCTGACCGCAAGCCAGGCCACCGTCATCAACACCTCGAGCGTCGCGAATTCGGTCTTCGCCAAGTTCGACATCGACGACCTCGACGCGGCCACGAGCTACTCCACCAACCGCGCCTACGGCAACGCCAAGCTCGCCAACATCCTCTTCACCACCGAACTGCACAACCGCTACAACACCGAGGGGATCTCCACGGCGGCGTTCCACCCCGGCGGCGTGGCCACCAACTTCGCGGCCGAGTCCACGAGCCCCATGCGCCTGGCCTACAAATCCTTCCTCAAGCGCTTCATGCTGACCCCTGACCAGGGCGCGGACACCCTTGTGTGGCTCGCCAACGCCACCCCGGGCCACGACTGGATCTCCGGCGCTTACTACGCCAAACGGACGCTCTCCAAGGCCAACAGGCAGGCCTACGACGCGGGCCTGGCCAAGGCGCTGTGGCAGCGCAGCGAGGCGATGGTGGCCCAGGACCTCGACAAGCTGGACCCCCGCCCCTGAGCCTCACCGGAAACGCCGAAATCGTGGGTTAGCATTTTCCTGCCCCTCGCCGATCCGCGGCCGAGGGCTTCTACCTGGGGGAGTGCTCTTAAACGTGCGCCTGAAGAAATTGCTTATCGCGTCCCTGGCGGCATCCGCCGTCGTCCTGAGCGCTACGGCCGTGCCGGCATCCGCCGCGCCCGCGCCGAAGTCGTACAAGAACTGCACGGAGCTGAACAAGGTCTACCCGCACGGCGTCGGCAAGAAGGGCGCCCGCGACAAGACCAGCGGAAAGCCGGTCACCACGTTCCGCGTCGACAACACCCTGTACAGCTACAACGACGGCGGCGCGCGGCACTGGGGCGAGTACGACCTGGACCGTGACAACGACGGCATCGCCTGCGAAAGGCGCTAGGTCCGGTCCAACGATTGGCCAAGAACGGCCGCTAAGCCATGCTGCTTAGCGGCCGTTTGCGTCCAATGGCGGGGTGCAGCATCGATGGGGCGCGGTAGGCGTCGACTGAGGGTGCCGCACGCCTACCGCGCGGCGTCGACCTTGTCCAGGGCGTTCAGGGCACTCTCCATGGTCCCGGCCAGGTGGCTGGCGGGGGCCGGCTTGGCGAACAGGTAGCCCTGCAGGGAGTCGCAGCCGCGGTCCATCAGGTACTTGGCCTGCGCGGGCGTCTCGATGCCTTCCGCCGTGACCTTCAGGCCGAGGGCATGCGCTGCGCTGATCATGGTGGCGAAGAAGGGGAGCTGTTCCTGGCCGGTCTTGATCATGGCCACGAAGGAGCGGTCGATCTTGACCTTGTCCAGGGGCAGTTCCTGGAGCCGGCCGAGCGTGGAATATCCGGTGCCGAAGTCGTCCATGGCAATCCGGACGCCGGCGCCGCGCAGCTGCCGCAGCTGGCCCAGCACGTCCGAGGAGGCGTCGAAGAACACGCTCTCCGTCAGCTCAAGGGTGAGCTGGTGCGGGTCAATGCTCGTGGACGCGGCAATCGCGAGCACGTCCGCGGCGAAGTCCCGGTGCTGGAACTGCAGGCCCGAGACGTTCACGGCGACGCTGTAGGCAGGGTCGCCGGCCAGCCACGGCCGGATCTCGGCGCAGGCGCGGCGCAGGACTTCATCGCCGATCTCGCGGATCAGGCCGCTCTGCTCCGCGACGGGCAGGAACTGGTTCGGCGGCACCAGCCGGCCGTGCCGTTCCCACCGCGCGAACGCCTCGAACTGCACCACCGAACCGATGCCGGGCGACACCACGGGCTGGTAGTGCACAGAGATCTGGCCCAGTTCGACGGCGCGCCGGAGCCCGGAGTCGCCGTCGGCCTTGTGGGCCGCGGTGCTCAGCATCTCCGGCCGGAACCGCAGCCAGTTGTTTTTCCCGGCAGCCTTGGCTGCGGTCATGGCGGCGTCGGCCTGCCGCAGCAGTTCCGCCCCGTCCAGCGTCTGCCCTGACTTCGACGCCAGGCCCATGCTCACGCCGGGCCGGACCATGGAGCCGCCCACGCGCAGGGGCGCGTAGAGGGACTCGGCGATCCGCTTGGCCACCGCGTCCGCGTTGAGGCATTCGGTGAGCAGCACCGCGAACTCGTCGCCGCCGAGCCGGGCCACGGTGTCATGCGGGCGGACGCAGTTGCGCAGCCTGCTCGCCACCTCCACCAGCAGCTCATCGGCCGCGGAGCGTCCCAGCACGTCATTGAGGTGCCTGAAGTCATCGAGATTCAGCAGCAGGATGTCCACCGGATCCGGGCGGCGCAGGGCCGCGGCGAGCCGTTCGTTGAAGAGGGGGCCGTTGGGCAGCGCCGTCAAAGGGTCCCGGAGCGAGCCGGCCTTGAGTTCGTCGTCGTGCTCGGCAAACGCTGCGGGCGCGGCAGCCGCTGGACCTCCGGAAAGAGAAGCTCCCGCTGAACCGGAAGTACGACGGCGGGCAAAGTCGCCGCTGAGGGAACGGCCGGCGCTGCCGGCGCCCGGGTTCCCTCCGGCGGCGCCGCGGATGGAGAGGGCAACGGACGTTCCGGCGTTGGCCGCTCCGGCCGGGGCGGGGACCAGCGAGCAGGTGATTTCGACCGGGAGTTCGGTGCCGTCGGCGCGGCGGCCCGAGCCGGCAAACCGGGGGCTGGCGGACGCGGAGCTGGAGAACGGCGAACCAGGGCTTGCGGCCTTGCCCAGCCCGGCCAGGACGCCGTGGAATTCCTCCCGCGAGGCCTCGGCCAGGAGCATGCTGTGGTCCGCGCCGAGCAGCTGCGCCCGGGAGTAGCCGAAGAGCCGTTCCGCGGCCGCATTGAGGAAGGAAATGGCTCCGTCCTGACCGACCAGCAAAAGTGCGTCCGGGCTGTACTCCAGCAGTTGTTGTGCGAAACCAGCTTCCACGATGTCTAACAGCCCCCCGGCGATGAATACGGATAGCGGGCACCTTGCGGAGAGCAGGCGCACTGCGCTGACTGAATCATATGCGGTGCGGGCTCCCCGGACGTGATGGCCATCATGCCGCAACAAAATGTGTCGGACCCGCCGGCTGCGGCGGCCTACCCGGGCACCAGGAGTGCGTTGCACTGCAGCCTGGCCGCAGTGCAAGTTCGCCCGGAATGTCAGGTGCCGGGAGGCCGGTACTTAATCTGTTCGGCTTTCCGCAGGGCTTCCATCGTTTCGTCGACGGTCAAGAGCACTGTCGTTTCGAAAGAGCTCAGTGCGCCTCCTCCGCTGATCGCCAATGCAACCGCGGCCATGGACACGTTGTCGGGAGCCTCCCACAAGTTATAGCCGTCGTGGGCGCCGAATGCGTACCAGAATCCATGGAGTTTTCCGCCGACCGATTCGATGTAGGCTTGGGCGGCCTTTCCGCGGTCCTCGGGGTTGCTCATCAGCCTCGCCCAGGTCTCCGGTGTGTAGCTGAACTTCGACAGATAGAGCGGCATCGTCTCTTCCTTTCGTTCGCTTTCGGATGTGCGGATTCACCAAGAATGGCAGTCTGCTGCCACGCCAGCAATGAGGAACATCTACGTTGGGCAGCTGAATTATCGGCCGGAGACCAGCACCGGAGACGTTCAATGCCAGCCCGGCTATCCGGGCAGCGGCACGCCCTCGAGGTCAGCGATGGCCGCCGCCGAATTCCGGACGGCGCGCTGCCTGGCCGCCCCGGGTTCAGGGCGGGAGAAGAGGAAGCCCTGCAGGGCATCGCAGCCGTGGTCCATGAGGTAGCGTGCCTGCGCCGGTGTCTCGATGCCCTCGGCCGTGACCTTCAGCCCCAGGCTTCGGGCCATGTGGATCATGGAGGTGAGGATGGGCAGCTTTTCGGCGCCGGTCTGCAGCATCGACACGAAGGACTTGTCGATCTTCACCACATCCACGGGCAGGTCCTGCAGGCGGCCCAGCGAGGAATAGCCGGTCCCGAAGTCGTCCAGGGCCACCCGGATGCCGGCCTGGCGCAGGGTTTCGAGCTGGCCGATCACGTGGGAGTGGGCGTCGAAGAACACGCTCTCGGTCACCTCCAGGACCAGCTGGCGCGGGTCCACGCCGCTCCAAGCCGCAATGTCCAGGACGCGCTCGGCGAAGTCCCGGTGCTGCAGTTGCACGCCGGAGACGTTGACGGCCACGCTCCGGAACGGGTCCTCCCCAAGCCACGGGGCGAGCTCGGTGCAGCTGCGCCTGAGCACCTCGGCGCCGATTTCCCGGATCAGGCCGCTTCGTTCGGCGGTCTCGATGAACTCGTCCGGCGGAATCAGCTCACCGTCCCACTCCCAGCGGGCCAGGGCCTCGAACTGCACCACCTCGAGCCGGTCACTGGAGATGACGGGCTGGTAGTGCACGGTGATCTGCCCCAGCTCCACCGCCCTCCGCAGCCCGGCCGTGAGCTGGGTGCGCTCCAGCAACGCGGCCAGCATCTCGGGCCGGAAATGCACATAGCAGTTCTTCCCGGCCTCCTTGGCCGCGTACATGGCCAGGTCCGCCTGCCGGAGCAGCTCCGACGAGGTCTCCGTGCCGGCGTCGCGCGAGGCCACGCCCAGGCTGAGGCCGGGCCGCATGAGCGTTCCCTCGATGGAGACCGGGGCGTTCAGGGTGCTGACCACGCGCTGGGCCACGGTGTCGGCGTCCCGGCAGCCGACCAGCAGGACCACGAACTCGTCCCCGCCCAGCCGGGCGACCGTGCCGTGCGGACCCACGCAGTTCTGGAGCCGGCGGGAAATCTCGACCAGCATCTCGTCGCCGGCATGGTGGCCCAGCACGTCGTTGACTTCCTTGAAGTCGTCCAGGTCCAGCAGCAGCACGTGCACCGGTTCCGGGGTCAGCAGTGCCGCGGCGGCCCGTTCGTTGAAGAGCATCCGGTTGGCCAGCCCGGTGAGCGGGTCCTGAAACGCGAGTTCCTTGAGCTTGCCGGCCTGCTCGGCCAGTTCGTCCATGGCGCGGCGGGCCTGGTCCTGGGCGCGCCGGCGCGAGGTGATGTCCCGGAAGTTCCAGATCCGTCCCACGATCGCGTCCGCCACCTTCTGCGGCCGCGAGTACAGCTCCACGGTGCGGCCGTCGGCGAACTCCAGGACGTCGTGGCTTTGCATCAGGCTGTCCGCGTAAAGCGCTTCAACTTTCTGCAGGAAGGAGTCGGGATCCACCAGCTGGTCCGCAATGAACCGCACCAGCGCAGTGGGGTCCTCGGCCGCGATCAGTTCCGGCGGCATGCCCCACAGCTTCAGGTACTGGTCATTGATCCCGGTGATTTGGCCTTCGCTGGAGAGCACGACGATGCCGTCCGACGTCGATTCCAGCGTGGCGTCCACGAGGGAGAGGGCCAGCCGCCGGCCGGAATCGGGGTCGTTGCGGTGCTCGGCGTCGCGGACGGCTACCGCCATGGCCGTGCCGCCGTCGACGCTCACCAACGAGCACGTGATCTCCAGGGCGAGGTCCGAGCCGTCCCGGTGGAGTCCGGCGGCGGCGAACGGCCGGCTGCCGGCCGGGCTTTTGCGTCCCAGCCGGCCAAAGACCCGCAGGAAGCCGCCGCGGGCTTCCTCCGAGAGCAGGATGGTGTGCTGAACGCCGAGGAGTTCCTCGCGGGGGTAGCCGAACAGCCGTTCCGCGGCCGAATTCACGAAGGCGATGGTCCCGTCCGCGGTCAGCAGCAGAAACGCATCAGGACCCTGCTCCAGCAGGTCTTCACCAAATCCAGTTCCCACGACGATACCGGCCCCCAAGCGACGGAAGTTCATAGAGCGATGATGTTCCCGGCCGAGGTGCCCGGAGCAATGCATTTCACTGAATCATAGGGTCCTTCGGCCCCGTGTCCAGCACATCGGCCATGGAACTTTGCGGGTCACCGGTTGCCGGGCACCCGATCGCCCCGCAGCGCGGCGATGGCCAGGGCCGCCCGGTCCAGCGCGGGCTGGAGCGTGGCCTCCGGCTGGGGGCCCGAGAACAGGAAACCCTGCAGGGAGTCGCAGTGCAGCTTCATCAGGTAGCCGGCCTGGGCCGCTGTTTCCACGCCCTCCGCGGTGACGGTCAGGCCCAGTCCGTGGGCCATCCCGATCATGGCGTTCAGGATGGGCAGCTGCTCGGTGCCGGAGTTGATCATGGACACAAAGGACTGGTCGATCTTCAGCGTGTCCACGGGCAGGCCCTGCAGGCGTCCCAGGGAGGAGAAGCCGGTGCCGAAGTCGTCCAGCGCCACCCGGGCACCGGCCGCGCGCAGGGTCATGAGCTGCTGGATCACATGGCAGTCGTCCTCGAAGAAGACGCTCTCCGTGACCTCCAGGACCAGCTGGCGCGGGTCCACGCCGCAGGATTCCGTCACGGCCAGGACCAGCTCGGCGAAGTCCCCGTGCTGCAGCTGGACACCGGAGACGTTTACGGCCAGGGACCGGGAGGAGTCCTGGTCCAGCCAGGGCTTGAGCTCGGTGCAGCCGCGCAGCAGCACCTCGGTGCCGATCTCGACAATGAGGCCGCTGCGTTCCGCTGCCGGAATGAAATGCTTGGGCGGAACGAGCGCCCCGTCGCGCACCCAGCGGGCCAGGGCCTCGACCTTAGTCACGGTCCCGCTGCCCGCGGAGACGATCGGCTGGTAGTGGACGGCGATCTGGCCGTTGTCCACGGCGTGCCGCAGGCCGGCCTCGAGGTCGTTCCGGTCGACGAGGGCCTTCATCATCTCCGGCTTGAAGCGCATGTACCGGTTCTTCCCGGCGGCCTTCGCGGCGTACATCGCGACGTCGGCACGGCGCAGGAGCTCGGAGGCGTCCACGACGGCCTCTCCGATCGAGGCGAGCCCCAGGCTGAGGCTGGGCCGGAGCATGGTGCCGTCGATCCACACCGGGACGCGCAGCGAGTCGACGATCCGCGCTGCGACCGCCTCGGGCTCCAGCGAGTCGAGCAGGAGCACCACGAACTCGTCGCCGCCGAGCCGGGCCACAATGTCGCTCGGGCGCACGCAGGCCCGCAGCCGCCGGCCGACCTCAATGAGCATCTGGTCCCCGGCATGGTGGCCAAGGATGTCGTTGACTTCCTTGAAATCGTCCAGGTCCAGGAGCAGGACGTCGACGGCGCCGCCGTGCCGGTCCGCCAGGGCGCTGGCGAGGCGGTCGTTGAACAGCTGCCGGTTGGACAGCCCGGTCAATCCGTCCCGGAACGCCAGCGCCTTCAGCTGGGCGGACTGTGCGGCGAGGTCTGCCATAGCCTGGGTGATCCGGTCCTGGGCAACCTTGGCCGCGGTCACATCCCGGAAGCTCCACACGCGTCCGACCACCTGGTCCGCGACTTTCTGCGGGCGGGAATAGCGTTCAAAAGTCCGGCCGTCGCGGAATTCCAGGATGTCGTGGCTTTCCGCGGCGGGATCGGCGTAGAGGGCCTCGACCTTCTCGACGAACTGGGCCGGATCCCGCAACTGGTCCAGGACGAAGGCCATGACCGCCTCGTCGTCCCCGGTGGCCAGCATCTCCCGCGGGATGCCCCACATGGTGAGGAACTGATTGTTGACGCCGGCGATCTCGCCCTCGCTGCTGACCACCAGGATGCCGTCGGCGGTGGATTCGAGCGTCGCGCTCAGCAGCGACATGGCCTCGCGGAGGCTGTCATCGTTCTCCGGCCGGTGCGAGGTGTCCCGGACCGCGGCGATCATGCTCGCGGAACCATTACCAGTCCCGTCCCGGGCGCCTGTACCGGTGAAGAAAATAGATCCGGCCACCTCGGCCTGGAACTCCGTACCGTCCCGCCGGACCCCGTAGGCCTCCACAGGCGCAGTGTCGGTGTCAGTTTCGGCGGCAGCGGCGCCGCCGTCGGTGTGGGCGCCGCGGCGGAGGTTGAAGAACAGCCGCTCGAGTCCGTTGCGGAACCCCTCGGCCAGGAGCATGCGGTGGTCCGAACCCACGAGTTCCCCGCGGGCGTACCCGAACATTCGCTCCGCGGCGGTGTTGACCATCCTGATGGTCCCGTCCTCGGCCACCACCAGCAGGGCGTCGGGGCTGGATTCCACCAGGTCCCCGTAGCCCGGGACCGCGGCGGAAACCCCCTGGGGGACTGTCCTGGGGACTGCGCCGGGCGCTTCCTCCGGGTACGACGACGCCGTCACCCGGCTACCGCCGCGCGAACCTGAGACCACCAACGAGACATTTAGAACCCTCCCCTCGGGAAATCATAGGCGCCGGGAGCCTGCCTTGGGTGTCAAGAAGGTGTCAACACGTGGGCGGCGCCGGATCCCTGCCCCTGTGGGAGGACCAAACGGGCCAGTTGCGCTATCACCTAGGGTGCTTAAAACCCCGGTTTGGCAGCCCCAAGTGATAGGGCAACGTGGGGGGAGCGGCCCACCTGGGACTCACCGATCACGGCCTTGTAGTGGTCAACGAGTTCGGCGCCGAGCACGGACCACGTCCGGCCCTGGACCGAGGCGTGCGCGGCCGTGGCGAACGCGCGGCGCTTGGCGTCGTCGCCCATCAGGTCCGTCACCCGGGAACGGAACCCGGCGAGGTCGCCGGGTTCGTACAGCCAGCCGGTCCGTGAGTTCTCCACGAGGTCCAGCGGGCCGCCGCGGCCCGTGGCCACCACCGGCACCCCGGACGCCATGGCCTCCTGGATGGTCTGGCAGAAGGTCTCGAACTCGCCGGGATGGACGAAGAGGTCGAAGGACGCCACTGCCCGGGCGAGGTGGTCGCCGCCGAGGAACCCGGTGAAGACTGCCTGCGGCAGGGCAGCTTCCAGAGCGGCCCGCTGGGGCCCGTCGCCGACGATCACCAGCCGGGTCCCGGGAACATCCGCCAGCACCGCCAGATCCTCCACCTGCTTCTCCGCCGCCAGCCGGCCCACGTAGCCGATGAGGCGCTCGCCGCCGGGCGCCACGGAAGCCCGCCAGCCGGCGTCGCGCTTCGCGGGGTTGAACCGCTGCGTGTCCACGCCGCGCCGCCACATGTCCACGCGCGGAATGCCGCGGCCGCGGAGCTGGTTGAGCGCGAAAGTGGAAGGGACCAGAGTGCGCGAGGCCAGCATGTGGATCTGGTCCACCCTGTTCCAGGCCCAGTTCTCCAGGAACGGGACACCGTAGCGCCCCGCATAGCCGGGCACCTCGGTCTGGTAGATGGCGACCGTGGGGATTCCGAGCTGGTGGGCGGCCTGCGCTGCCCGCCAGCCGAGCACGAACGGGGACGCGAGGTGCACGACGTCGGGCGCGTAGTCGGCAAGGATTCGCTTGACCCGATACACACCGCCCATCGCCACCCGCAGGTTCGCATAGCCGGCCAGCGGGACCGAAGGGAGCCGGAGGACGTGGGCGCCATAGACCTCGTCCGGTACATCCGTGTCCTGCGTGGACGGCGCGATCACCAGCACCTCGTCCCCGCGCTCCTGCAGATGCTCCAGCACGCGCAGGATGGAGTGGGTAACCCCGTTCATGAGCGGCAGGAATGATTCGGCGACGATTGCGATCCTCACCCCTCCACGGTGCGGGCGGCGGTTTGCGGCGCGGGGGAGCAGGCGTGGCCGGGAGGGGAAGAGTGGGTTAACAGGTGGGCGAACTCAGGAGGGAACCGCCACGGGCGGGCAGAAAGGCGGGCGGTTGCCGGGATCTAGTCGGGCACCCTCAAGTGGGCGCAGTCCAGCGCGGCCATGCGTCCACGGCGCAAACCCCACGAAGCAGCGGTGCCGGATGGCATGACGAAAGTCGAGCTACAGCGGGTCGGGCCAGTTGCCGACCGGGAAGCGGGCACGGATGCCGGAAACCGGACCGCAACGCGCACGCTTGTTGCCTTCCATCAGAAATACCTCCAGAGGCTACGGAACTTCAGAATACGCCCGTCGCCTCCTACCGTCCAGAGGGTCAATCGGCCTTGAGGACATCCGGAAGTTCGTCCACAAACACCGTCTGCGGCGGCTCAAAATAGATGACCAGGACCTGCTCGCCGACGGCGAAAACGCTGGTCTTGTCGAAGGGGTGCGCGTGGAAGGCACTGGTTCCGCCGCGGACGGGCAGCATGACCTCGCCGATGGTGCCCGGGCCGATCCGTCCGGTGACGCGCCCAATCTTTCCGGTCAGGCTCCGGTCGACATCCTTATGCATCAGAACCCCATTACATCAGAATCCCAGTTCATCAGGTCCTCCGGCTCTCCGCGCGCACGGCCGCCCCCTACGCCTCGGGCGCCTTCGCGGGCCGTTTGCCGCCATCCCGGGTGTTTTTGAGGGCCGTGGAGAGCGCCGGGAGGTAGTCGCCCACCTGTGCCAAAATCCCGCCGATCATCCGGTTGACCCCTTCGCCGCCGTTGAGAACGGTCATCTGGCCGACGTGCGCGAACGGCTCGGCCGCCGCCGCCACGATCGCCGGCATGTTCTCGGCGAGCTGCTGGGAGATGACGGCGTCCTGGTTGGTGCCCAGTGCTTCGGCGCGGGCCTTAATGCCCTCTGCCTCTGCCAGTGCCTTGGCTTTGATGGCGGAGGCGGCGGCATCGCCGCGGGCCTTCGTGGCGGCGGCCTCGGCCTCGCCGGTGACCTTGGTGGCCCCGGCCGCTGCTGCTGCCGCCGTCGCGTTCGCCTGGGCCTGCACCTCGGTCCGCCGGGCGTTGGCCTGGGCCTCTAGCTCGGTGCGCCGGGCCAGCGCCTCGGCAGCGCTGATGTCCGCGGATTTCTGGCCTTCCGCGTCGGTGCGCTTGGCGTAGGCCCTCGCGTCGGCGGGCTTGCGGACGGTGGTCTGCAGTTTCTGTTCCTCGCGGTCGGCCTCGAGCTTGGCCACCTCGGTTTCCTGGACCACCACCTGCTGGCGCGCCGTGGCGTCGGCCAGTGGCCCGGCCTGGGCCGCGTTCGCCTTGGCGCGCTCGGCATTGGCCTGCGCCTCGGACTGCCGGATGGCGGACAAGCTCCGGGCGTCGGCAATCAAGGCCTCGGCCTCCGCTTCCTTTTCCGCCGCCTCGCGGTTCCGGGTGGCCTCCGCGATGCGGGCCTCCATCTTGACCATGGCAATGTGCGGCTTGGCGATGTTCTGGATGTAGCCCGTGGGGTCCTGGAGGTCCTTGATCTGCAGCGAGTCGACGACGAGGCCCAGCTTCTCCATTTCGACGCCGCTGGCGCTGCGGACCTGGGAGGCCAGCTTGTCGCGCTCGCGGATGATTTCCTCGACCGTCATGCTGCCGATGATAGAGCGCAGGTGGCCTTCGAAGACGTTGTATACCTGGCTTTCCATCTTGGGCTGCTGGCCCAGGAACCGCCGTGCGGCGTTGGCAATGAACGGCGGGGCATCCCCGATCTTGTAGATGACCACGCCGTCGACAATCACCTGGATGCCCTGGGAGGTGACGCAGGAGACCTTGAGCTCGGTTTCGTTCAGCGTCAGGGACAGCGGCCGCACGGTCTGCAGGCCCGGCAGCACCAGGGCCCCCTTGCCGGTGACGATCTTGAAGTCCATCCCCTCCCGGGTTTCCAGCGTGCCGCGCGTCAGCCCGGAGATGATGAGGGCCTCGTTAGGTTCCGCCACCTTCCACATCAGTTTTGTTGCCACCCAGATGACGCCGACGACGGCGACCGCCCCCAGGATGATCGAAATGAGCGGATACAAAAATGACAAGTCCGGCATAACCAGGTCCTTTCACGGCGGTGGAAAAGATATAAAGCAAAGCCCCAAACGATGCTGCTGGCAGTCCCCGGCCGGCCCTGGAGACAGGAATTCCCACGCCGCCCAGCCAGCTGTTGTACACAGTCTGTGGTGCTTCCGGCCGGGAAGTCCAGCAATTCGACGGTGTCCGGGCATATGCCCAAGTCCCGCCGGTGCCTAAAGCCCCTGTTGGGAGCCTCCGCCGCCGTGCCAGCGTGGAAGAGGGTGCGAGCGCGGAAGGGTTTGAACGAGCCTGCCTGTCTGGGGGAGCGGGGAAGGGCCGAGGTCATGAGTGCCTGCCCGTGAAAGGAGTGATGGGTGATGCTCGGCTCTCCTCTCGGGATGACCCGGACCACCGGGATCGCGTGGGACATCTGGCGGGCCGGGCGGGCAAGCCAGGACGAGATCGGCCGCCGGCAACGGGACCGGCTCGCCGCGCTGGTTGAGTGCGCACGGTCCTCCTCCCCTTACTACCGCAGGCTGTACCGGGACGTCCCGGACATGGTCTCGGACTCAGCCACGGACCGGGCCAAGGATCTGGCCAGGTACTTAGGGGAGCTGCCTCCTGTGGGCAAGCGCGAGCTCATGGAGAACTTCGATGACTGGGTGACCGACCCCCACATCACGCTCGCCGGGCTGAAGGACGACCTGCTGGGTGACCCCTCACGGATCGGCAGCCTCTACCGCGGGCAGTACCTCGTGGTGACGACGTCGGGGTCCACCGGTGAGCCCGCGGTCCTGGTACATGACCGGACCTCGCAGCTGGTGGCCAGTCTCCTGGGCCCGATCCGCGAACGGCGGACCTTGATGGCGGCTAAGGAGGCGCGGGCTTTCCTGCGCCGGGGGCTGCGGGCCGCGGCGCTGATCGCGGACGGGGACCACTTTGCCGGCGTCGTGCTGACCGAAGCTGCTCGCCGGCGCAGCCCCCGCATCGCCCGCCGGGTGCGCGTATTCTCCGTGCTCCGGCCGCTCCCGGACCTCGTGGCGGACCTCAACGACTTCCAGCCGACCGTGCTCTACGGGTATCCGAGCGCCATGGCGCAACTGGCCGCCGAACAGCAGGCGGGACGGCTCCGGATCCATCCGCTCCTGGCGGTCGCGTCCGGGGAGGGCCTGGCGGCCCGCGCCGCGGCCGAGATCGAGGCGACCCTCGGCTGCCGGGTCAGCGTGCGCTACCTTGCCTCGGAGGCGCTCGCCTTGACCAGCCGCTGCCGGCAGGGACTGTTGCACGTCAACGCGGACTGGACCATCGTGGAGCCGGTGGACGACGCCTTCCGGCCAGTCCCGCCCGGCGAGCTCTCCCACACAGTGCTGGTCACCAACCTGGCCAACCGGGTCCAGCCGCTGATCCGGTACAACCTGGGCGACCGGGTGCAGCTGGGTGCCGGCCCGTGCGCCTGCGGCAGCCCGTTTCCCACGCTGCGGGTCGAGGGCCGCAGCGGCGACGTGCTGACCTTCGCTGCCGCCGACAGGGCAATGTCGGGAGGGACAGGGTTGGAAAGGACAGAGTTGGAAGGGGCAATGTTTGACGGGACAGCGTTGGACGGCAAAGTGGTGACCGTGCTGCCGTTGGCGCTGGGCACGGTGATCGAGGAGACCGCTGGCGTCCGCCGGTTCCAGGCGATCCGCACCGGGCCGGGCTCGCTCACGGTGCGGCTCGAGCTGTGGCCGGAGGCCGCGACGGCGGCCGTGCGGACGGCGGTGGGGGAGCGCCTGGGTGCGTTCTTCGCGGCCCAGGGCGCCGCCGGCGTCGACGTCCGGTTTAGCGATGAGCCGCCCCGGCCGGATCGCAGCGGCAAGTTCCGCGAGGTGTGGTCCGCCTGAGCCGGCTGCGGCCGTCGCTGCCGTTAGGTCTGTTGGTGCTGTTAGTGCTGTTCCAGGATCCGCCGGGCGTCCTGCTGGGCCTGGAGCTGCTCCGGGGTCACGGATTGTCCGGTCAGGAACCCGGCGGCGGCCATGATCCGGCGCAGCTCCGCGACGCTTCGCGGGGTCCGCACCCCGTGGTGCGCCATGGCGTGGCAGTTGGCGCAGAGCGGGACGAGGTCTGTGACGGGGTCCAGTTCATACCTGCTGCCCAGCTGTGACACCGGGACCAGGTGGTGGACCGGAATGAAGTCCTTGCCGATCTCGCCGTAGGCGATTTCAAACGAGAATCCGCATGCGGCACAGCTGGTCCCGTGGTGGGCGACGCAGACCCGCCGGGCGTCCGGACTGAGTTCGTACTTGTTGACTTCGACCCGGGTGACCGCGGCCGCCGGGACGGTGCCGGGCACGGGCTGGGTGGGGTCCGCCGGCACCGGGCCGAACTCGCCCCAGAGTCCGCGGAGCAGGGGCTCGACGGCGGAGTCGACAGCCAGCGCGGGGCCGTGAACTGCTTCCCAGTCGATGCCTGGCACGGCCTCGGCGAGGACCGCGGGCGGGATCTGGTCGCCGGCGGGCAGGAGGGCGTCGAAGTCCACTTGGATGCAGAGCGCGGATGCGGCCTGCGCGCCGGGCTGTGCGTCGTCCTGTGCGCCGGCCCGGGCGGCGCTCGCGGAGTCCGGTGCCTGGGCGCGGGGAGCCGGCCGTTCCGAGACGATAACGCCATGGCCGATCAGGCCGCACCCGTGGCGGCCCTGGAGCACCAGCCACGCGTCCGCGCCGGAGGCAGCCGCCCCGGCGGCGTCCGCGCCGGCCGCGCTGCCGGGTCCGCTGCCGAGACCAGCCCCGACGTCCCAGCTGGCCAGGTGCCGGCCGGTTTCGGCAACCTCTTCCAGCACGGCCGGGTAGGTCCAATCGTTCCATTCGTCGGGGTTCCAGACGAGGATGATTGCTGTCATCTGCCCATTGTCGCAGTCACCTCTGCCTGATGGTCAGAGCAACGGCTGATTGTCACGACTACGCCTGAATGTCAGGACTACGCCTGATTGTCACTGCTACGGCCGATTGCCACACCGGCGGCCCCCACTAGCCTGGACTGCCTGCGGCATTGTTCAGCGGCCCGGTCGGCCCGGTCTTGCAGGTGGCGTTGAGGGTGTCCTCCGCGATGGACTCCATTTGGTGCAGAATGTGCGTGTCGCCGCGTGGGAGCGGTTCCGGCGGGTAGGCCACGGCCATGGTGAGCTGCCGGGTTCCGTCCGCGCTGGTCATGGTGATGGTGCCGTAGCCGGGCACGTCGCCGGGATGGCCGTAGTAGAAATCGTTGGTGCACAGATCGTTCCAGCGGACCACGCCGAGTCCGTACCTGGCGTAGAGCGGGCTCTCCATTTGCGTGATCGTGGCCGGTTTGAGCAGCTTGTTCTGCAGCAGCGCGCGGTAGAACGTATTCACGTCCCCCACGGAGGACACCATGCCGCCCGCCGCGTTGTCGATCTGGGCGGCCGGATAGGTGACGTCGAGTTGTTTGCGGTCCAGGGCGATGTAGCCGTGGACCATGGACAGCGGCGCCGGCCCGGCCGCCGTCATCAAGGTCTCGCTTAAGCCCAGCGGCTCGATGATGTCGGTGCTGATCACCTCGCCGATCCTCCGGCCGGTGAGGCGCTCGACGATCAGCGCCAGGGCAATGTAATTCGAGTTGGAGTACTCAAATCCCTGGGCCAGCTTCGCCTGCCAGGAGATCCGTCCCGCCATGGCCAGCAGATCCGCCAGGCTCACCTTGGTGGTCAGGGCTTTCCGCACCGTGGCCGGATCGAACAACGGCCCGTCCACGGACGGCATGCCGGAGCGGTGCTGCAGCAGTTGGCGGACCGTGACCGGCCCCGGCGGGTGCATCACCTTGTTGAACTCCGGCAGGTAGGTGCTGACCGGCGCGTCCAGCTCCAGCCGGCCCTCCTCGGCCAGTTTGAGCACGCAGACGGCCACCATGGACTTGGTGACGCCGCCGATGTGCACCGGGTCCGTTATCTCGGCCCGGGACGGGCTGTTCAGGTTTCGGACCCCGTAGGCCGCGGACCACTCGTCCCCGCCCACACGGACCTGGATGAGGACGGCCGGGGCGCCGTCGTCGAGCAATCTCCTGCTGAACTGTTCGAGCACGGTCCGGTAGCCGGAATCGGGCGACACCGGCGCCGGAGGTTTCGGCCCGGGGATGCAGCCGCCGAGGGCGGCCGTAAGCACGACGGCGAGGATTGCGGCCGTGAGCCGGCGGAATGATGCGCGGATCCAGACCATCGGCATGAGGTCCTTCTTGCAGGTCGGGGGTGCAGTCAGGGCAGGAAGATGCCCCCAGCCAGGCACAGTCCTAATGCTTGTGATGGTCCTCAGACGGGGTGCAGCCGTCAAGGGCCAAAGGGGTGTGATCATGCGAAAACGGCCGCCAAGCAGTTGTGCTTGGCGGCCGTTTTTCGGCAAGCCGGCGACAGGGAGAGTCAGCCCGTGGCGCCGGCGCCTAGAGGCGCACGCGCCACCACAGGGTGGTCGCGGTGCAGGTTTCCGAGGGCTGAGGCGCCCTGCGGCGACCCCAGTTCCTCGAAGAATTCCACGTTGGCGCGCACGTAGTCGGCCCACTCGTCTGGGACATCGTCCGAGTAGTAGATCGCCTCGACCGGGCAGACAGGATCGCAGGCGCCGCAGTCCACACATTCGGACGGGTGGATGTAGAGGGAGCGTTCACCCTCATAGATGCAGTCCACCGGGCATTCGTCGATGCAGGCCTTGTCCTTGACATCCACACAGGGCTGGGCGATCACGTACGTCATGGCTGGCTACACACCCGTGTAGACGGTCTTGCCCCACGTGAAGAAGTCCAGTGCGGACTTCCCCTGCTCACGGAACGTGTTGGTGGAGGAGTCCTTGACGCCGCCGAACGGCACGTTCAGGTCCAGGCCCGCCGTCGGACGGTTGACCTTGATGACGCCGGCCTGCGCCCGCGCCGCGAAGTCCGTGGACAGCGCCAGGGAGTCGGTGCAGATGCCGGCGGTGAGGCCGTAGCGGGAATAGTTGATCGCGGCCAGTCCGGCCTCGTAGTCGGCGACCTCCAGCACGGCCACTACCGGTCCGAAGATCTCCTCGGTCACGGCGGCGTCGTCGAACGGCAGTTCGGTGAGCACCGCGGCCGGGAACAGCAGCGGCCCGGCGGGGTCGCCGTCGTATGCTCCGGCCAGGAGGACAGCGCCGCGTTCGACGGCGGAGCGCACGGCTGCCTGGTTCTGCTCGAACTGCTGCGGGCTCACCACGGCCCCCATGGCGGATTCCATGCCGTCGCCGGGGGTGTAGGCGGCGGCTTCCTCGGTGAGGGCCTCGAGGAACGCGGACCGGATGCCGGGCGTGACATAGACGCGGGACGTCGCGGTGCATGCCTGGCCGGTGAGCCCGAACGCGCCGGCGGCGACCACCTTGGCAGCCTTGCGGGGGTCGGCGTCGTCCAGGACCAGCACGCCGTTCTTGCCGCCCATTTCGAGCTGCACGCGGGCGCGGCGGGCGTTCAGGATCTCCTGCAGGCCCAGGCCCACCGCCGTCGAGCCGGTGAACGACAGCCCGGCGACACGCGGGTCGCGGGCCAGGGCGTCGCCCACCACGCGGCCCTTGCCGTGCACCACGTTGAACACGCCGGCCGGCAGCCCGGCGTCCTGCAGGGCGCGGGCGAGGTGCGTGGCGGAGAGCGGGGTGAGTTCGGCCGGTTTGATGACGACGGCGTTGCCGCTGATCAGCGCGGGGGCGGACTTCCACGCCGGGATGGCGATGGGGAAGTTCCACGGGGTGATGAGCCCGACGACGCCGAGCGCCTCGCGCCGGGTGGTGATGGTGGTGTCCGGCAGGCCGCTGGGCAGGACTTCGCCGGTGGCGGCCCAGCCGAGGGAACCGAAGAAGCGCAGCACGTCGGAGGCGCGCTTGACCTCGCCCTTGGCCTCGGCGAGGGTCTTGCCTTCCTCGCGGACCAGGTCCTCGGCGATGGCGGTCTGGCGGTCCAGGAGCAGGTTGCCGGCGGCCATCAGGATGGCGCCGCGGGAGGGGGCGGGCAGCGCGGCCCAGCCCGGCTGCGCGGCGGCGGCCGCGGTGATGGCGGCGTCGACGTCGGCGGCGGTGCCGCTGGGGGAGAGCGCGGCGAGCTCGCCGGGGCGGGCCGGGTTCGTCCGTTCGGTGTCCGCATCGCCGAGCCATTCGCCGTTGATGAGGTGCCGTGCGGTGATGAGCGCGCGGTCGGTGGAAGTGGCGGTGGTGTGGTCTGTTGCCGTGGAAGTCATGGGGTTCCTTCGGATGGTCGGGGGAGGGCGGGACGTCTAGAGGCTGCGGATCAGGCCGCCGTCGCACCTGAGCGCGACGCCGGTGATGTACGACGCCGGGGCGCTGCAGAGGAACGCGGCGGCGGCGCCGAATTCCTCGGGTTCGCCGTAGCGGCGGGCGGGGATGGTCTTGCGGGACTCGAGCTGGATTTCCTCGATCGTGGTGCCGCGGCGTTTGGCGGCGGCGTGGTCCAGTTCGGCCACGCGGTCGGTGGCGATCCGGCCGGGGAGGAGCATGTTCACCGTGACGGCGTCGAGCGCCACCTCGGCGGCGAGGGTCTTGAGGTAGCCGGCCAGGGCTGCGCGCCCGGTGTTGGACACGGCGAGGTTGGGCAGGGGAGCCACCACGCCGCTGGAGCCGACGGCGAGGATCCGGCCCCAGCGTCGTGCGCGCATGCCGGGCAGAACGTGCGAAACGAGCGCGTGGTGCGGTTTGACCAGCAGCTCGAACGCCGCGGCGACGTCGTCAGCGCTAAGGGTGGCTGCAGCTCCGGGCTTGGGCCCCGGGCCGTTGAGCACCAGGATGTCGATGGGTCCGAGTTCCGCCACTGTTTGTTCGACGGCGGCTGCCACACCTTCCGGGGTGCTGAGGTCCGCCTCGATGGCGACTGCGCCCGGCCCGTAGGCCTCTGTCAGTTCGGCAACGATCTCCTTGGCGCGGACCTGGCGCCGTCCGGTGATGGCGACGCGCACGCCTTCCGCGGCGAGGGCACGGGCGATGGCGAGCCCCAGGCCGCCGGTCGAGGCGGCCACGAGGGCGGTCTTGCCGCTGATTCCGAGATCCATCAGAAGCTCCCCACCGTGGTGAGGGCCGCCGCCGGCGTCAGCGTGGTTGCGGACGAGCGCGCTTCCAGAGCCGCGGCCGCCTCCGCCAGATGATTGAGCATGCCCGGCCGAAGGACCTCCGGAAACGGTGCCCCCGGTGCACGGACCCCGGCGTCGGCGATGAGTCCGCGCCGGCGCAGGCATTCCTTGCGGACCGGCAGCGCGATCCGGGCCTGTTGCTCGAAGTTGATCAGGGGCAGGTAGGGCAGCAGCGCGTCCCGGGCGGCCTCGTACCCGTCGGTCTGCCAGGCGCGGACGCAGGCGATGAGGGCTTCCGGGTAGGAGAACCCGGTCATGGCTCCGGCTGCCCCGGACAGGAGTTCGTCCAGCAGCCCCTGTCCGCCGAGACCGCCGAATACGGACACGTCAAGCGCTGCGGTGAGCTGCTCGATGGCCACCGACGTGGGCGGGGCCTCCGCCTTGACCGCGATGACGAAGCGGCAGGCCTGCACCACGTTGATGAGCGAGTCGGTGCTGATGCTGACGCCGCTGGCCAGGGGATAGTCCTGCAGCACCACCTTGGCGCCGGTGGCCTGGTGGATGGCGTTCAGGTGGGCGATGACCACGGCGGGGTTCGCGGAGTTGGCCTGTACCATGACGGCGGCCAGGCGCTCGCCGGCCGTGGCCTGCGCGGCCCGGATCTCCTCGACGGCAGTGCCGGTGTACAGCGAGGTCACGCCCACCACGAGGGGCAGGCCGGTTTCCTCGACGGCGACCTCCAGGACCAGGCTGCGTTCGGCCGCCGTCAGCGCGGCGGCCTCGCCGAACACACCCAGGACCGTGAGGCCGGTGGCGCCGATGGATTCGTAGTACTCCACGAGTCCGGCCAGGCTGTCGGTGTCCACGTCCAGGGTGCTGCCCTGGAACGGCGTGGCGACGACGCCCCACACTCCGGGTGCCAGTGACTCCCGCATCTGTTTCTCCTTAACTGGTTGTTCCTGCATGGTCAGCGTCCCGGCCATACGGGCGGGCGCTTTTCCTGGAAGGCGCGGACGCCTTCGGCCGAGTCCTCACTGTCCAGCGCCGCCATGAGGGCCGGCAGCCGGAGGCCGCGCGCCTCGGTGGCGGTCAGGTGCGCGGTCTGCGTGACCATCTGCTTGACGGCCCGGACGGACGTGGGGGCGCAGGCGAGGATCTGGTCCACCCAGCGCTGCACCGCGGCGTCGAGCTCCTCCGCGGGGACCACCTCGTTGACCAGGCCCATGGACTGCATTTCGGCGGCCTCGGCCTTCCGCCCGGTGAGGAGCATGCCCATCGCCTGGGTGTACGGGATGCGGCGCACCAGCTGGTGGATGCCGCCGTCGAGCGCCAACCGGCCGACGCGCGGTTCCGTGAGCCCGAAGCGGGCGGTGTCCGCGGCGATCACGATGTCCGCGCCGAGCACGATCTCCATGCCGCCGCCCAGGGCGTAGCCGTTGACCCGGGCGATGACCGGGATGTCCAGCGTGGTGCGCAGGCTGAGCCCGCCGAAGCCGTTCGGGTCCAGGCCTGCCCAGTATTCGAGGCCGGTCTTGTCCACGGCTGAGGAGGACATGTCCGCCCCGACGCAGAATGCCCGGGTGCCGGCCCCGGTGATGACGATCGCGCGGACGGTCGGGTCGGCTTCGAGCTGGGTCCAGATCTCGTTGAGCCGGGCCTGGGCTGTGCCGTCGACGGCGTTGAGCACGTGTTGGCGGTCGATGACCACCGTCGCGACGTGGTTCTCGATGGTCAGGGTGACCTCGTCCACGAGTGTCTCGGAAACGGCCGTCACCGGAGCACCCCCAGTTGCTGCAGGCGTTCGATGGTCTCGGCGTCGAAGCCGTTCTCCAGCAGCACCTCCACATTGTGTTCGCCGAGCCGGGGCGCGACGCGCCGGACGGTGGGCGGGGTGGCCGAGAGCCGGATCGGGGCGTTGAGCATGCGCACCGTTCCCACTCCCGGGTGCTCGGCCTCCACGATCATGCCGTTGGCGTGGGTCTGCGCGTCGGCGAGGGTCTGCTCCAGGGTGTGCACCGGGGCGTTGAGCAGGCCCTGGTCTTCCAGCCTGGTGGTCCAGTACTCGGTGGTGTTGGTGGCGATGCGCTCGCGGAAGATCGCCTGCAGGGCCGGCTTGTGCTGGAACTGCTGCTCCAGGTTGGCGAACTCCGGCCGCAGCGTGAGGTCCTCGTCCAGGCCCAGCGCCTCCGAAATGCGCATCAGCGGGTCTGGGGTGAAGCCGCCCACCATGCACACGGCGCCGTCGGTGGTTTCGAAGACACCGCTGAGCGGCATGGCGCCCCAGTTGACCTCGTAGCCGCGGTTGAGCTGCATGCACGCCTCCTGCATCTGCAGGTGCAGCATGGAGTCGTACATCGTCACCTCCACCTTTTGCCCGACGCCGGCGGACTCGCGGGTGCGCAGGGCCAGCAGGATGCCCTGCATGAGGTGCATGCCTGTGATGTAGTCGCACAGCGTGGTGGGGTAGATCGACGGCTTCATCTCGTCCGACTCGCGCCGCCACATGACGCCGGAGTAGGCCTGGGCGATCGCGTCCTGGCCGCCCTTGTGCGAGTACGGGCCCACAGGGCCGAAGCCGGTGCCGGAGGCCCAGATGATGCCCGGGTTCTGCTCCTTGAGCTCCTCGTAGCCGAAGCCCATCCGTTCCATCACGCCGGAGCGGAAGTTGCTGACCACGACGTCGGCGTCGGCGAGCAGCCGGCGGAGCACGTCCTTGCCCTCGGCGGTGCGCGTGTCCACGGAGATGCTGCGCTTGTTCCGGTTGATGGACAGGAAGATCGGGTTGTCCTGGCCGTCCTTGTCCGGGAACGAGTTCCGGGAGATGTCCCCGGCCCCCGGGCGTTCCACCTTGATGATGTCCGCGCCGTAGTCGCCCAGCAGCTGGGTGCAGGACGGGCCCATGAACACCTGGGTGAAGTCCACGATCTTGATCCCGTCCAGGGGGAGCGGGGTGCCGGCTGGCGCAGCTTCCGTCCCGGCGGCGGGGGCCGCCGTCGTGCCGTCAGTTGACGCCAGCAGGTCCTCAATCACGGTGCTCATGCCCCCACCACCGCGTCCAGGTCCAGGGTGGCGTTCGACGACGGGACGTCGCCCGGGTCCGCGCCGTGGCGGCGCATGCCTTGCTGGATGTCCAGCGCGGAGACGTCGCGGACCAGCGTGCCGTTTTCGATCGCCAGCGCGGCGGCGACGCCGACGGCCTGGCCCATGGCCATGCAGGGCGGGATCTCGCGGGACATTTTCTGCGCTTCCGGGGTGGCCGAGTAGTGCCGGCCGGCGACGAGGAGCTGGTCCACTTCCTTGGGCAGCAAGGAGCGGTACGGGTAGTAGTAGTCGCGGCCGCGGGCCACGGTGTCCGCGAAGTGCCGGCGGGAGGTGACGTCGTCCTTGGTCATGACGTACTCGCCCTCGAGCAGGCGGGTCTGCCGGACGCCCATCTGGGACGCGACGTCGAGCATGTAGCAGTTCTCGAAGCCGGGCAGGTTGGCGCGGACGTAGTCCACGGCCTCGGAGATCCGGTCCCGGGCAGCGAACTCGGCGGCGGTCATGTCCGCCGGGTCGACGCCGTCGAAGCCGGTCATGTGCGGGGCGTTGCACCAGACGACGCCGTCGATGGGGGTCTTGAGCCACCACAGTTCCCAGGCGCCGCCGAGGAGGCGCTTGATCTTGCGGTTGATGGCGCGGGCTTCCTTCGGGTTGGCCTGTTCGAACGCTTCGGCGGCGTTGGTGTCAACGTTGCCGAGGCGGAAGACGAGGGTGGTGAGGTAGCTGTCCTTGACGTAGCTGGCGCCGGCCCGGGAGGCGACGTCGATGTCGCCGGTGGTGTCGATGACGATGTCCGCCATGAACGCCTGCGGGCCGGACTTGGTCTCGCAGATGACGCCCTTCATGACGCCGTTGTCCACGATGGGGCGGGAGAACCAGGAGTGCAGGCGGAGGTTGACGCCGGCTTCGCGGACGAGGTCGTTGGAGACGCGCTTCCAGCCGTCGGGGTCGAACGCCGCGGCGTAGCAGACCGGCTTCGGCGTGGTGTGGGAGTGGAAGTCGAAGGTGCCGTAGCGGCCCCACTTGTTCCAGAGTTCCTCGGAGGTCTTGCGGTCGTCGGCCGGCGGCACGATGGCCAGGCCCAACTTCTGCAGGCGCTCGACGTACTCGGAGACGATGCCGGTGACGGTGATTTCCTGGCCGTTGATCATGTCATCCAGGACCAGAACCATTCCGCCGGAGGCGAGGCCGCCGAGCGAGGAGTAGCGTTCCAGCAGCGTGACGGAGGCGCCGGAGCGGGCGGCCGTGACGGCGGCGGCGACACCTGCGGGCCCGCCGCCGACCACCAGGACGTCGGAGCGGGAGATGACGGGGGCGATGAGGTCCGCCGTGGTGGTGCTGAGTTCCAGCGACGACATGGCTGTGGACGGGTTCATGGGGATCCTTACTGTTTCGGCCGAAGCGCCGTTAGAGGCGTGCCGTTGGAGCGGTGCCGTTGGAAGGGCGGCCGGTGACGTAGAAGACGGTGCTCAGGAAGACCTCGCGGCGACGCTGACCGCGAATTCCACCCGGCAGAGGGTATGACGCATCGCGGCCCGTTGCGGGCCGTGCTGCGGACTGTTGGAGGGGTTCCGGCGGACACCGCGGTATAGAAGAGGCGTCCGGACCGGAGAAAGGCGACGGCGGCTAGGGCCGGCGGATCACCACGCGTGAGGTGCGTTAACCCAGATCGCTACGCAGACCTCTTCGTAGCTGTTCTTGTACCAGTGGGGCGTATCCGAGGAGAAGGTGATCGAATCGCCTTCCTCCAGGGTGTACTTCTCGCCGTCCAGGAAGACGTCCTTCCGGCCGGAGATGACGATGCCGAATTCCTCGCCGCTGTGGCGGAAAGGAGTGGCGCTGGTGTCGTGGCCTGGCGGACTCACGATCCATTGGGCCTCCAGCGCACCGTTGAGGTCCGGGGTGAGCAGTTCATAGACCGCCTCACCCACAGACTTCTTGGTCACGCCCTTGAGGTTTCGCCGCTCGGCCTTGCGGACCACGGGGGACCTGGTTTCCTCCTGTCCGAGGAAGAACTTCCCCACCGGAATGTCCAGGCCGTGTGCCAGCTGCGCCAATGTGGTGAAAGACGGATTGGCCAGGCCGCGTTCGATCTGGCTGACGATCGCCGGGCTGAGGCCAGTGACTTCCGAGAGCTTCGCAAGGGTCATTCCTTTGTCCTTGCGCATGTTGCGGACCTTGTTGCCTACGGTGGCAAGAAGGACGCTCGTGCCGGCGGGGGAATGTCCCGTGACGATTTCGTTGGCCATGCTCCGACTCTCTCTTGGTGAGCTAACACACATAACTATAGTGAAAACTTTTAGCGAATCAAGGTTTTGGTAAATATTTTTGCGCTTCCGGCCTGAATTTGCGCCTGACGTGCGGCTTTGTCATCCAGTCCGGACGCGGCCTGCCTTGGGCGGGCGGGACTTCTCCGAGAACCATTGACTCTGTGAAGATCTTCAATATAGTTGTGTGAGCCGCAACACTTTGGGAAGAACGCTTTGAACAGGTTAGGGCGCACGGCCTTCTGGCGGAAGGCGCATCCGACCCGCGAACACGTTCTTTTCCTTAAGCAAAGCTGCCGTGACATCTGCCAAGCCATCCGCAGAACACGATGTTGGCCGGTCACCAGGGACCAGTTCCTTGTTGCCGAGCTGGATGGCCCGTTTGCATTCAAGCGCTACGAAGAGGCATGCGTAGCTATCTGGGCTAACTCGCCTCCCATGTGGTGAGCCGGTCCCGCCCCGCGGACCAAGCCAAACGATAGTTTCGATTGCCGGCGACCCCTATGGGGGTGCCGCCGGCAGTCCGTACCCTCACGCACCCCGAAAGTGCGGGGGAAGGAAAAAGGAATCATGACTGACACTGTCGTCAAGACTGACCTGGAGACCGGCCGCAAGTCCCGGCTATCTCCGGAAGTCCGCCGGGGACTGCTCGGCCTTGGACTCGGAAACACCCTGGAATGGTACGACTGGATGGTCTTTGGCCTGCTGTCGGCCTTCATCGGACCCAAGTTCTTCCCGTCGCAGGACCCCGTCGCCGCAACGCTGAGCGCGCTGGCAGTCTTTGCCGTCGGCTTCGCGTTCCGTCCGCTGGGCGGCGTCCTGCTCGGCACCTTCGCCGACAGGATCGGACGACGGCGGGTAATGCTCTGGTCCATCATGATGATGGCGATTACCACCCTGATCATTGCCGTGTCCCCGACCTATGACCAGATTGGCCCCGCGGCCGGTGTCATCCTGCTGGTCTGCCGCATCGTTCAGGGCATCTCCACCGGTGTTGAAGCTCCGCTGTCCACCGCCCACGCCGTCGAACTCGTCCCCGAGGGACGCGAGGGCTTCGTCGCCGGCATCATCTCCTTCTACGTCAACGCCGGCATCCTGCTCGCCTCGCTGGTCAGCTACCTGTCGTCCCTGATGCTCGGCGGAGCCGTCATGGCCGACTGGGGATGGCGTGTGCCGTTCATCGTCGGCGCGGCCTTCGGCTTCGTCGTTGTCTACCTTCGCCGGACGCTCCCTGAAACCATGAAGCCGGAAGAACTGGCGAACAACTCCGCCAAGACCGTCTGGGGTGGAGTGCGCAAGCACTGGCTCAGCGTCCTGGCCATCACTTTCGTCGTCGGCGCGGCGCAGGCCTACAACTACGCCTGGAACACCGGCCTCCCGACGGCCGCCCGCACCGGCTTCAAGGAGGACGCAACCGCCGTCTTCGCGCTCACCACCATCCTTGGCGTCGTGCTGGTTGTCGGTAGCCTCATCATCAGCAAGGTCGCTGACGGCAAGTCGATGTCCAAGTGGTTCCTGATCACCCGTGCGCTGGCCATTCCGTCCGTCTTCCTGATGCTGATGTACGTCAAGCCCGGCATCGCCGGCTTCGCGGCCGTCCTCCTCGGCGGCTCGGTGGTGCTGGTCCTGAACATGACCCTGTACAACGTGGTCACCAGCTCCCTGATGCCGAAGGGCTGCCGCGGTGCCGGCACCGCGCTCGGCTACGGCCTGGGCGTCGCCCTCTTCGGTGGCACGGCCTCCTACCTCCTGGTCTGGCTCCAGTCCATGAACGCGTCCTGGATCTTCCCCGTCTACGTGGCCGTCCTGTCGGCGCTCAGCATCGTCTTCTACCTGCTTGCCCGGAAGAAAAACGGCATCTTCATCGGCCGGTAGAACACACAGCCGGCCACGAACACAGCCGGGTACGAACACAGGCACGTACGAACAGCGGTAAGTAGGAACGGAAAGTGGGAACCCTCATGGACGCGAGTCGCCCGAACGGAAGCGGTTTGCCGGCAAACGTAATCTCCTTTGATCTCGACGTCTCCGACGTGGAGCTTTACGAGGCAGCGCGCGGGCTGTTGCTGACCGCCCACCACAGCGAGAACCACCGGGTGGCGGCCGCCATGCGCGGCGAGTCGGGGGCCATCTATCTCGGACTGCACATTGGCGCCAAGCGCATCAATGTGTGCGCCGAATCCAGCGCCCTCGCCAATGCCCGCATGGCACAGGAGCCAGCAATCCACTCCGTGGTAGCCGTCAGCATGGACGGGCAGGGACAGCCCCAAGTCACGAACCCGTGTGGCCTCTGCCGGGAGCTGCTGCGTTCTTACGGAACCGAGACCTCTGTACTGGTCGATGCCGGGGGCGAGGTGGGCAAGGTTCGGATCAAGGAACTGCTGCCCTTTCCCTGGATGCGTGCCACCGAAACGGAGTGGGACACCCTCCCGCCCCGGGTTCAGGAACACGCAAGCTGACGAGCCGCCGCAATCACCAGCGGCAACGGCAGCGGCAGGGCATCACGGAAGGCCGGGACTCACAAAGTCCCGGCCTTCCGGCCTGCCGGGACGTCCCGCCGTCGGGCGCTCCGAAGCGGCACGCAGAAAGCTGGTGCAGCCGCCGCGTTTCCGCTAAACCACTGCACCAGCAGGTAGTACGAATTTTCTGAATACTATGAAACGTTACTCATTCGCGGCTCCCTATGTCCCGGGGGTTGATGACCGGGTCTTTACGTCTTCTTCCAGGTGCCTTGTCATCAGCCAGCCTGCGCCGGCCATTACTACGCCCATTACCATGAAGGCCCAAGTGTCCATGGTGTTCAGCGACAGGAAGTTGGCCGCCGAATCCACGCCGACGATGAAACCGTAAATGCTAAGGACGACGTACAGCAGACCGGAGCCCATGAGGAAATTCCGGGCGCCCAGGGCAGTCCGGGACATGGTCAGGCCGGTGGCGCCGATCGCGAGCTGAACGATGTTCAGCAACATCGACACCTGGAACAGGCCTAGGAACAGGGCCTTGGAATCGGGCCCAAAGAACCTCAGTTCGCTGTAATTCGTAGTGATGCCGGGGATGAACCCCAGGATGCCCACGACGATCAGGACGATACCTACACCCATGCCAACGTTCTGTACATCTGTCCGACCAAAATGAACGCCATGCGCATGAGGAGATGCGGTAGTCATTATCTGCCTCCAACCACTGATTGCGGACATTTACAATTTTACGACCGGGGTGTGCAAAAAGCTCCGGGCGGCCCCGACGGCAAATACGGCGGATCCGGCCAATGTGCCTGTCGGAAACCGGCCGGATGCCGGGCCCGTGGCACCATGGATCTCGATGAAACTGCGCGCTGATCAGACCGGACAACGTGGCCTTCCCATGCCCCTGTGGCTGCAGGGTGCCCTCGAATCCGCCCAGGCCGCCGTCATTTCCGCCCTCGTGGTGGTGGCCCCGATCGTCATCGTCTGGGCTACGGCCGGATTCCAGCACGGCGGATTCGACGTCCTGGCGCGCCTGGCCGGCCAGGCCTGGCTGCTGATCCACGGCGTACCCCTGCTGCTGGACACAGCCGGTGCCGGGTCCGCCGCGCAGCCGGAATCCGGGACGCTCTCGCTCATCCCGCTGGGGCTGGCCCTCATCCCGTTCCTGCTCGCCTGGCGCGCCGGACGGCGCCTGGCCCGCGCCTCGTATACGGACCAGCTCTGGCAGACGCTGCTTGGCTCCTGGCTGGCGTACGCGGGATTCGGGATCGCCACGGGCTTCGTCTGCCGCACGGCCGACGTCGGGATCAGCCTCTGGGCCGCCGCGTTCATTCCCCTCATCCCGTTCGGGCTCGGCATGGTGGTCGGCGCGCGCCGCGAGGCCGGGTCGTGGAGCCGGCTGATCGGCGTCGACGCGGTGGCCTGGCTGTCCCGCACCAGCCAGCACTCGCGCTGGGCCGGGTCCTACCTGGGCTCGGCCATCAAGGCAGGATCGGTGGCGCTGATGGCGAGCCTGGCGATGTCCGCCGCGCTGCTGGCCATCGACCTCTTTATCCACTGGAACCTTGTGGTCGCCGTTTATGAAGGGCTCGACGCCGGTGCCATGGGCGGCGGTGTCCTCACCATTGTGCAGCTCGGCTTCCTGCCCAACCTCGTCGTCTTTGCCCTGGCCTGGATCTCCGGCGCGGGGTTCGCCCTCGGCGTCGGGTCGCTGGCCGGACCGCTGGGGACCGCCGTCGGGCCGCTGCCGTCCATTCCGGTGTTCGCCGCGCTGCCGTCCGGTTCCCTCGACTTCGGCTTCGTGGCCCTGGTGGTGCCGGCGCTGGCCGGGGCGCTGGCCGGCTGGTGGTTCCTGCGCGAAGGCGAAAACCACTTTGACGAATGGCTGTCCATCAAAGTCCGGGCCCGCTGGTTTACGGCCGCCGCCTCCACCCTGGTGCTGGGCGCGGTGATCGGCTCCGTCGCCGGGCTGCTCGCGGCGGGGCTCGCATGGCTTGCCCGCGGTTCGGCCGGCATCGGGCGGCTGACGGAGATCGGGCCCGATCCGCTGCGCACGGCACTGTTCGTGGCCGCGGAGGTGGGGATCGGCGTCGTGATCGGATACGCGGCCGGACCCTGGCTGGAACGCCAGCAGAAGCTGCGCGAAGCAGACCTGGAGACGGTCAACAACCGCTAGCACGGCGGCGTGGGTGCAGCTGTCAGCGCAGCTGCGTGGGCAGTTGCGTGGGCAGGGATTTCTCCAGCTGCGTCCTGCATTCCGAGGTTGCCTGCTGCGTCAAGGCGTAGCGGACGCACTGCTGGTAATCGCGGATCTGGTTGAAGAACAGCGTCGAGGCCAGGACCACCAGGAGCATCACCGCGGTGACCACCAGCCCGGATATCGCGCCGAACAGGACCAGCCGCGATTCCTTGTATTTCACCGCCCGGACCAGCACCACGATGCCCAGCACAATCCCCGCCACTGTGAGCAGCGCCGTCAGCCACACGTAGCCCACGTCGAGCTGGAAGACGAAGAACGAGCCCAGGACCGCGACGACGAACAGCCGGAACAGGGTGTGCGTCAGGCGTGCGGAATCTTGTGCCGCCTGGCCGGCCGGTGGCCGGTCCGGCTGGCCGCTGCCGGATTCCGTGGGGGGATTCATGTTTTCCAGCCTACGCGAGCGGCCCCATAAGCTAGGACCATGCGCATAGTTGTCCTCGTTTCCGGCACCGGCTCCAACCTCCAGGCAGTAATCGATGCCGTGAAATCCGGCGGGCTCGACGTCGAGATCGCCGCCGTCGGCGCCGACCGGCCGGGGACGTTGGGGGTGGAACGCTCCGCCGCCGCCGGGATTCCCACGTTTGTGGTCGACTTCAAGGCCTACCCGGACCGGGCGGCCTGGAACGCGGCCCTGACCGAGGCCGTCGCCGGATTCGCCCCGGATGTGGTGGTGTCTTCGGGCTTCATGCGGATTGTCAGCGCCGACTTCATCGACGCGTTCGGCGGCAGATATCTCAACACGCACCCGGCGCTGCTGCCGTCCTTCCCCGGCGCCCACGGGGTCCGGGACGCGCTGGCCTACGGCGTGAAGGTCACCGGCTGCACGGTGCACTGGGCCGACGCCGGGGTGGACACCGGGCCGATCATCGCGCAGGAAGCCGTGGCGGTTGGGGACGGCGAGAGCGAGGAATCCCTGCACGAACGCATCAAGGTGGTGGAACGCCGGCTCCTGGTCTCGACGCTCGCCTCCCTCGCCGCGGCCCACACCCCCGCCTGATCTGCCCGCCCGCCTGATTTACCCGATGCGCTATCACTTGAGGTGGCTATCAGGGCTCAGAACAGCCAGGAGACGGCCCGAAGTGATAGCGCATCGAGTGGTGGGCGCGTAGGGGCATTTCCGGCCAAACCAAGTAGCCGGAGCCGCAAAAGCGAGTACACGTTCAGAAAGTCAGGTACTGCCGGGCCAAAGACAGGTATTTCCGAGCCGGTGCAAGTAGTGAAATGGGCAATAGTCTGACGCAGTCTCATTCATTCGCCGCATCTCCGGGGGTTCTTCGTGTCTCGATTCAGCCTTGCCAAGACAAGTCCAAAAGTCCTGTGTCTCACTGCGGCGCTCGTTCTCGGAACGGGCGCCGTTTCTGCTGCCATCGCCGCCACTCCAACGTCGGCAAGTGGCGAAATCAAGGGGTGTTTCAACAACAACAACGGCGGTGAGCTGCGGGTACTCCCCGCGGGCGCCTCGTGCGATTCCAAGAAGGAAACCGCAATCTCCTGGAACGCCCAAGGCATCCAGGGCATCCAGGGCCTCACCGGTGCCCAGGGGATCCAGGGACTGCCCGGACTGAAGGGCGACACCGGTGCCACGGGCGAGACCGGTGCCGCGGGGGCCACCGGTGAAACGGGTGCCCAGGGCGAGAAGGGCGACACCGGCGAGACCGGTGCCGCGGGGGCCACCGGTGAAACGGGTGCCCAGGGCGAGAAGGGCGACACCGGCGAGACGGGTGCCACCGGGGCCACCGGTGAAACGGGTGCCGTAGGCGCGACAGGTGAGACGGGCGCTCAAGGCGTCCAAGGCGAGAAGGGTGATGCCGGTGACAAGGGTGACACCGGTGCCACGGGTGCTGCCGGGGAGCCCGGCCTTCAGGGCAAGACGGGTGCCACCGGCGCAACCGGTGCCACCGGCCCCGCGGGCGCCATTGGTCCGGTCGGCCCTGCAGGGGTCAAGGGCGAGACGGGTGCCACCGGTGCCGCAGCGTCCACCAGTGTGAGCGTTGCGTCGGCCAGCGGCTCAACGCTCACCGTCGTCGCCAGCTGCCCGGCCGGCCACGTCGCCACCGGCGGCGGCTTCGCGATCAACAGCAGCAACGGCAACCAGGTCGTGGCCAGCCAGCCGGTCGTGGGCGGATCGGGTCAGCCCACCGGCTGGTCCGTCACCCAGCTCAAGGCGAACGCTCTCTCGGTTACCGTGACCTGTATCCAGTAGGCGGTTGATCGAACCACAGACGACGGCGCCCCTCACCACTCGCAGGTGAGGGGCACAGCACGGAGAGCAGCACGAGGCCGCCGGCCAGGGCGAACGACGTCGCGAGCCCCAGCTCCGGCCACAGGAAGGCCGCGAAGATCAGCGGACCGAACCCGGCGCCGAGCCGGGAGAACGTCGAGGCCCAGCCGAAGCCGGAACCGCGCAGCTCTGTGGGGTAGAGCTCGGAGACGTAGGCATAGAGCACCGGGATGGCCACCTGCACCACGAAGCCGAACACCAGGAGCCAGAACACGGCGGCGGTGGGGATGTCCACCACGATCGCCACGATCACCAGCGTCAGCGCGGACAGCGGGCCGGTGATGGCCAGGATCCATTTGCGGCCCACCCGCTCCACCAGCAGCGCGGCCACCACCACGCCGAGGAGTCCGACGGCGGCCATCGACGCCGTGGTCAGGAAGGCCTTGTACTCCGCGAAGCCGGCGCCGATCAGGATCCGCGGCATCCACGTCAGCGACAGGTAGTACACCAGCAGGATGCTGAAGAAGAGGGCCCATGCCGCCGTCGTGATCTTCCAGTTGAACTGCCAGAGGGCGCGCAACTGCGTCCACGCGCTCCCTGCCGAGAGGCGTGGTGCATCCTGCGGCGCGGGCAGGCTGTAGACGCGGGCCTCGGCGCCGGTGGCCTGGACCAGGCCGTCGATCACCTTGGCGGCCTCGTCGCGGCGGCCCTTGCGGATCAGGAACAGCGGGGATTCCGGCACGCTGCGGCGGATCCAGAACACCAGCAGCGCCGGGAGCACCATGACCAGCATGGTCAGCCGCCAGTCCGCGAAGGCCGCGACCAGCCCGGCGGAGACAAAACCGCAGAGGGCGGCGCCGATCGGCCACCAGCCGTCCATCGAGGTGAGCACCCGGCCGCGCTGTTTGCGGGGGGTGAACTCGCCCACCAGCGCATAGTCCACCGGGATGCAGCCGCCCAGGCCGAACCCGGCCAGGAACCGGAAAACGACGAACCACATGAAGTCGGGGGAGAAGGCGCCGAGCACGGTGAAGATGGAGAAAATCAGCAGGGTCGCGGTGAAGGCCTTCTTGCGGCCGATCGTGTCCGCGATGGTGCCCCAGACAAACGCGCCCAGGGCCATGCCAATGAGGTTCGCCGTGCCGATCCAGGCGGCATCGCCCGGGCTCAGCGACCAGTGCTTGGACAGCAACGGAATGAGGATGCCGTTGAGGGTGACGTCCCAGGCATCGAACATGAAGCCCAATCCGCCGATCAGGAAGATCCGGCCTTGGACCTTCCACCGCCACGGCAGTTCCTGGACCACCTGTTCGCCGCTGGGCACAGTGGTGTACGTGTTCATCTTGGCCTCCTGTGAAAACTCTACGTGGCCCGGGCCGCGGCCCGCGCCTGCTTCACACTCCGGCGCGCGGGAGGGCCCGGCGCCGGGACGCGATAAACTGGCCGCATCCCCACCACCCGCGGCCGCGCCGCGATATAAGACGGAGACTTTTGTGAGCTTCACGCAGCTTGACCGTGTATCCATCGACCGAGTTCCCATCCGCCGGGCACTGATTTCGGTCTACGACAAGACCGGTCTGGAGGAGCTCGCTCAAGGCCTGCACACCGCCGGCGTCAAGATCGTCTCCACCGGCTCCACGGCCAAGAAGATCGCCGCCGCGGGCATCCCCGTGCAGGAAGTCGAGGAAGTCACCGGCTCCCCGGAAATGCTGGACGGCCGCGTCAAGACCCTGCACCCGCGCGTGCACGGCGGCATCCTCGCGGACCGCCGCGTCCCGGCCCACATGCAGACCCTGGCGGACATGGAAATCGAGCCGTTCGATCTCGTCGTCGTCAACCTCTACCCCTTCGTGGAGACCGTAAAGTCCGGTGCCGCGCCGGACGACGTCGTCGAACAGATCGACATCGGGGGCCCCGCGATGGTGCGCTCCGCCGCGAAGAACCACGCCGCCGTCGCCATTGTGGTGGACCCGGCATCCTACGGTGCCGTGGTGGAGGCAGCCGCCTCGGGCGGCTTTGACCTGAAGGCCCGCCGCCGGCTCGCCGCCAAGGCGTTCGCGCACACCGCGGCCTACGACACCGCAGTGGCCACCTGGACCGCCAGCCAGTTCCGCGATGAGGACGGCGACGGCGTGATCGACTGGCCCGCCTACGCCGGCCTGGCCCTGGAACGCTCCGAGGTGCTCCGCTACGGCGAGAACCCGCACCAGCAGGCCGCACTGTACGTGGACAAGGCCGCCCCGGCCGGCATCGCCCAGGCCGACCAGCTGCACGGCAAGGCCATGAGCTACAACAACTTCGTCGACGCCGACGCCGCCCTGCGCGCAGCCTTCGACTTCGCCGAACCCGCCGTCGCCATCATCAAGCACGCCAACCCGTGCGGGGTGGCCGTCGGTTCCGCGTCCGCGGCTGACCCGATCGCCGACGCCCACGCCAAGGCCCACGCCTGCGATCCCGTGTCCGCGTTCGGCGGCGTCATCGCCGCGAATCGCACGGTCACTGCCGGAATGGCACGGACCGTCGCCGGCATCTTCACGGAGGTCGTCATCGCGCCGGGCTTCGACGACGAGGCCGTGGAGATCCTGTCCAAGAAGAAGAACATCCGCCTCCTGGCCCTCCCGGACGGATACGGCCGCTACCCGACCGAGTTCCGCCAGGTCTCCGGCGGCATGCTGGTGCAGGCGACGGACAAGGTCGACGCCGACGGCGACACCCCCGCGAACTGGACGCTTGCCGCGGGCGACGCTGCTGACGCCGCCACGCTGGCCGACCTGGCGTTCGCCTGGACCGCGTGCCGCGCGGCGAAGTCCAACGCCATCCTGCTCGCGGACAACGGTGCCGCCGTCGGCATCGGCATGGGCCAGGTCAACCGGCTCGATTCCTGCAAGCTCGCGGTCGAGCGCGCCAACACCCTCGGCGTCACGGTGGAGTCCGACGTCGACGCCGCCGGCGGTGCCTCCGGCGCCGTCGCGACCGACGCACCCGAGCGTGCCCGCGGCGCGGTGGCGGCCTCCGACGCCTTCTTCCCGTTCGCCGACGGACTGCAGATCCTGGTCGATGCCGGCGTGCGCGCCGTCGTCCAGCCCGGCGGCTCCGTCCGGGACGAGGAAGTCATCGCCGCGGCCAACGCCGCCGGCATCACCATGTACTTCACCGGAGCCCGCCACTTCTTCCACTAGGTCTCTGCCACCCGGGCTGCGGTCCGCGAGCAGGAGACTCGGACAAAAAATGGACATGCCCTCCCTTTCCGGGGACATGTCCATTTTTTGTGCCATCGAGTGGGTTGGCAGCCGGTCCGCGGGACATGCTCATTCTTTCCGCGGCGCAGAGGGCCAAGCGTGGGGCATGCTCATTCTTTCCGCGGAACATGCTCATTTTCCGCGGCAAGGAGTGGGCATATGGAGGATATGTCCAGGCTTCTGGGTGTGGGGAGGACATGTCCCGTGAGCTTCGGAGCTGCCAGAGCCAAGCGTGGGACATGCTCATTCTTTCCGGGGCGCCGAGGGCCAAGCGTGGGACATGCCCACACTTTGCCGAGCACAGAAGTCCCGCCCGGGAGGACATGTCCATTCCTCATGGCAAGGCCCGGACATAGGGGGTATATGTCCGGGCCTTGGTGTCAGCGGAGGGCATGTCCAGCGGCGGGGGGCGGTCCGCCGTCGCAGATTAAAACCGGCGCGGGGCCACTGCGTCCTCCTCACTGCTGAAGATGGGCCGCAAGTGACCCCGCGCCGGGGTAAACAGGGTAAACAGGGTTGCCAGGGTAGATAAGCCTGGCTGCACGGGCCCCGCGGACGGAGCCCGTGCCCTCAGGTTAGGAAGCGGCCGCCGTGGTGTAGGCCTGCTGGATCACGCTGCCCCAGTACGGGCCGTACATCTTGGTGGAGTTGCTGCCGTAGCCGTAGCTGTTGATCGAGTTCTGGTAGCCGGAGGCGCTGGTGCCGATGAACCACGGACCGCCCGAGGACCCGCCGGTCATGTTGCAGGGGATCCCCTGGGTGTTGAACTGCGGGTTGTAGGGATCGTTGGTGGCGGTGCCGGAGCAGCTCTTGAGGGATTCACCGTTGAAGGGCGCCGCGGCGGGGTAGCCGTAGGACTTGTAGGTCAGGCCGCGGGCGGTGTTGAACTGCAGCCCGGAGCCGCCGACGACATCGCTCAGGTACTGGCCGTTGAGCGTGGACATGACGGCGAAGCCGGTGTCATAGGTCATGTCGCCCGAGGAGCTCCACTGGGTGGGGGCGTAGAGGGCCTTGGCCGTCCACTTGCCGTAGGGGGCGGCGCCGTTCAGGTACGCCGGGACGAACGTGAACTTGGTGGCGAAGGCGCCCGGGCCCTCATTCACGCAGTGCCCGGCCGTGGAGACCGTGCTCTTGTTGCCGGAAGAGACCGAGTTGCCGGAGCAGACATAGTTTGTCCCGCCGAGAGTGAAGAAGACCTTGCCGATGTGCGGGACGGGGGTCTCGCTCGCATTGGCCTTCGTCTGGAGCGTCTGGGACTGCAGCTTGGGAGCCGCGGCCTCGACCTTGCTGGGGGCGCCGGTTTCCGCCGGGCCACTGGCCGCGGCGGCCTGGCCATTGCGCTTCATGGCCCTGTCGGCCAGGACGTCGCCGGGGACGGCGCTGCGCATGCGTTCCGCGGTCCAGTAGTCGGCCGCGCCCGTCTCGGTGACGGTGTGGCTGGCGACATCGGAGGAGGAGACCGGTGCCTTGGCCGGTGCGGGGGAAGCCGTGGCCGCCCCCGCGGCACTCAGGGCCAGCAGCGCGGCGGCCGAAAGAGTCAGCAGGCTGGTGGCCAGAGTCTTGGGTGTTCTCATGGGTGTCCTAACCGGTGGAAAAGCGGGGCGGCCGCTGTTGGCGGCCGCTGGATGGAACGAAACTACGGCAAATTGACTAACCTGTAAAGTCACTTGTCAATTTTTGTTATGCCGTGTTGGGGTGTCACTCTTCCGTCCGCGCACGACGCAGGTAGGCGTCAACGGGGGCACCTCGGGTAAGTTAGGGGTGTTGAGATAACACAAGATTCCGGAAATACCCAGACCTTCAGGGAGACGCCCGCGCAATGGCAAAGATTATCTATACCCACACCGACGAAGCGCCGATGCTGGCCACCTATTCGTTCTTGCCGATCATTGAGGCGTTCGCCTCGACGGCCGGTGTGGAAGTGGAGACCCGCGACATCTCGCTGGCCGGCCGCATCATCGCCGTGTTCGGCGACTACCTCACCGAAGAGCAGCGGGTCAGCGACGCCCTGTCCGAGCTTGGTGCCCTCGCCAAGACGCCCGAAGCCAACATCATCAAGCTGCCCAACATCAGCGCCTCCGTGCCCCAGCTGAAGGCCGCCATCGCCGAACTCCAGGGCCACGGCTACGCGCTGCCGGACTACCCGGACAACCCCTCCTCGGACGAGGAAACGGACATCCGGTCCCGCTACGACAAGATCAAGGGCTCCGCCGTGAACCCGGTCCTGCGCGAAGGCAACTCGGACCGCCGCGCCCCGCTCTCGGTCAAGAACTACGCCCGCCAGAACCCGCACAGCATGGGCGCCTGGACGCCGGAGTCCAAGACCAACGTGGCCCACATGGAGGCCGACGACTTCCGCTCGAACGAGCTGTCCGTGGTGATCGAGGCCGACACCAACATCAAGATCCAGCTTGTCAAGGAAGACGGCACCGTCAAGGTCCTCAAGCGTGCCTTCCCGGTCCTGGCCGGTGAGGTCATCGACGGCACCGTGATGCGCGCCGCGGCCCTGGATGCGTTCCTCGCCGCCCAGGTTGTCCGGGCCAAGAACGAGGGCGTGCTGTTCTCGGCCCACCTCAAGGCCACCATGATGAAGGTCTCGGACCCCATCATCTTCGGCCACGTCGTCAAGGCCTACTTCGCGGACCTCTTCGCCACCTACGGCGAGCAGATCGCCGCCGCCGGCCTGAGCCCCAACAACGGCCTTGCCTCCATCCTCAACGGCCTCGACGACCTGCCGGAGGAGATCCGGGGCGACGTCCAGGCAGCCATCGAAAAGGGCCTCAACGAGGGCCCCGAACTTGCGATGGTCGATTCCGACAAGGGCATCACCAACCTGCACGTGCCCTCCGACGTCATTGTCGACGCCTCGATGCCGGCCATGATCCGCAGCTCGGGCCACATGTGGGGCCGCGACGGCCAGGAAGCCGATACGCTCGCCGTCCTCCCGGACAGCAGCTACGCCGGCATCTACCAGGTTGTGGTTGACGACTGCCGCGCGCACGGAGCCTTCGATCCCACCACCATGGGCACCGTCCCGAACGTCGGCCTCATGGCCCAGGCCGCCGAGGAATACGGCAGCCACGACAAGACGTTCGAAATCCAGTCCGCCGGTACCGTCCAGATCGTCGACGACGCCGGCACCGTGCTGATCGAGCACAAGGTGGCCCCGGGCGACATCTGGCGCGCCTGCCAGACCAAGGACGTGCCGATCCGCGACTGGGTGAAGCTGGCCGTCACCCGGGCCCGCGCCTCCGCCACGCCCGCCGTGTTCTGGCTGGACAAGGGCCGCGCGCACGACGCCCGGATGATCGCCAAGGTGGAGGAATACCTCAAGGGCCACGACACCGAGGGCCTGGAAATCGCCATCATGTCCCCGGACGAGGCCACGGCCTTCACGGTGGAACGCCTCCGCAAGGGCGAGGACACCATCTCGGTGACCGGCAACGTGCTCCGCGACTACCTCACGGACCTCTTCCCGATCCTGGAACTGGGCACCAGCGCCAAGATGCTTTCCGTGGTGCCGCTGATCAACGGCGGCGGCCTGTTCGAGACCGGCGCCGGCGGATCCGCCCCGAAGCACGTCCAGCAGCTGCTGAAGGAAAACCACCTGCGCTGGGACAGCCTGGGCGAATTCCTCGCCCTGGCCGTCAGCTTCGAGCACCTCGCCACCAGCACCGGCAATGCCCGCGCCCAGGTCCTGGCCGACACCCTGGACCGCGCCACCGGCACGTTCCTGCTCGAGGACAAGTCCCCGAAGCGCAAGGCCGGCGAGCTGGACAACCGCGGCAGCCACTTCTACCTGGCCAAGTTCTGGGCCCAGGAACTGGCCCGTCAGAATGACGACGCCGAGCTCGCTGCGGCCTTCGCCGCCGTTTCTGACGCCCTGAACTCCAACGAGGACACCATCACCGGCGAACTCCTGGCCGTGCAGGGTTCCCCAGTGGACCTCGGCGGTTACTACCGGCCGGACGCGGCCAAGGTCGCAGCGGTCATGCGCCCCTCGACGAAGTTCAGCGAAGTGCTTGCAACGCTGACCAAGTAGGCCCAGCCGCAGCGCGCAGCCGGTTCTTTGGCAATACCCGGCCGGTCGCCACGCAAAACGCCCCGTCTCCCGAAGGGGAGGCGGGGCGTTCTGCTGCCCGCCCGGGATTCCGGAGCTCGCGTAGTTGCAGGACGGCGGAAGGCGGTCGGGCGGGCGCGGCGAGCGGCCGGAAGGGCTGCGGGATCAGCCCTTGCCGTTCCCCTTCTGCTTCGATTTCCCGGTGGCGGATTTGGCCGGGGCCGGGCCCGGCGCCGGGGCGACCGCGGCCGGGGCCGTCCGCGCGGCAGCCGCCGCCTGGGCTGCCGCCTGAGCGGCGGCTGCCTGTTCAGCCGCCGCTTTTTCAACCGCCGCCTTTTCAGCCGCGGCCTTTTCCGCCGCCTTTCGGGCTGTCTCGGCCGCCTGCTGCGCGGCAAGATCCGCCCGGACGGCATCAATCGATGACTTGATGCTCTGGTGGCGTCTGAAGGACACCTCGCCGCTCGCGGCGAGGGCATCCAGGCGGGTCAGCAGCTCGTCAAGGTGCTGCAGGGAAGCGGCGGGGTCGTTGGCGGCTGCGGCCTCGCTGACAGCGAGGACGTGGGATTGCAGCTGCCTTGCCGCGCTGGGGCCCAGTTCGGGGGCGGGGGAGCCGCAGCCGGCCAGTGTCCCGGCCGCCAGTAGTCCTGCGAGGAGGCTGGCGGGTATCCGGTGCCTGGTGCCGCTGCGGTGCTGCCCGGCGTTTCGCGAACGGCTCATGGTTCCACGCCCTTCTGCAGTTCCCTCAGGTGATCGCCGAGCGGTCCGGTGACGGTGGGGTAGGGGACGACGTCGGGCGCCGCGGGGGCGGACAGGGCGACCGCGATCGTTGCCCCGACGGCAAGAACTGCCAGCATGGCGAGCAGCACGGCGACGCGGGTGCGGGGCCGGGCTCGGAGGAACCATCTGGCCCCACGTGACAGGGAGCGGCGGCGGCGCGGCCGCAGCGGCAGGGCATCCGGGTCCAGCAAGTCCAGGGGGCGAGTTCCCGACGCCGCAGCCGCCGCGCCTCCGGGCCGGGGCGGGCGGGGCCGCCTTGGCGGCGGGGCCGGGAGGACCCGGGTGGGTTCCGCTTTGACGGGCCCGGGCAGCGATCCGGGAGAAACGAGGGCCATCCGAAAGGCTGCCTCGAGGTCGGCGGCCGCGGGGCGGTCCAAGGGGTCCAGGACGGTCATGGCCTGGATCAGCCGGGCCCACTCCTCGGGCACGGTGTCCGGAATGATGGGGGCGCGGTGCAGGCGGGCCACGGCGGATTCGACGGCGCTGCCCGGGTACTCCACCTCGCCCTTGAGGCATTCGAGCAGGACCAGGCCCAGGGAGTAGATGTCACTCGCCGGACCGAGGTCGGCGCCGCGGGCCTGTTCCGGACTGAGATAGGCGGCGGTTCCCACCATGGTTCCCGTGGCCGTCAGCCGGGTCCCGTCGATGATCCGGGCGATGCCGAAGTCTGTGAGTTTGGGCCGGAGCGGCTCGCCCGGCCGGACGGGCACCAGGAGGATGTTGGCGGGCTTGATGTCCCGGTGGACGATGCCGAGGCCGTGGACGTAGGCGAGGGCGTCGGCGATTCCGGCGCCGACCACGGCCAACTCGTCCAGCGGCAGGGGGCTGTGGCGGATCCGGGTCCGCAGATCCTGGCCGTCCACGAGCTCCATGGTCAGGAAGGGCCTGGGCTCTTCGGGAATCCGGGTGTCCGTCCCGGCGTCGAACAGCGTCACCAGGCTTGGATGGTTCAGGGTCGCCAGCAGTTCGATCTCTGCTTCCTGGCGGCGAAGCTCGTCGGGATCGGCCGATTGCGGTGCGAAGAGTTTCAGGGCCACGTCCCGGCCAAGGGTCAGGTCCTTGGCCGTGTAGACCGACGCCATGCCGCCCCGGCCTATCACCTCCCCCAGCTGATAGCGGCCGCCCAAGGGCTCCGCCGTGATGCTGTTGGGCGAACTGTTCACGATGTCCCCGTATCTTCCGTGTGCGCACCAACGGCGCACCTAAAGAATGATAAGGGTAATTAGCATCTGCTTTCGTTCAGCACGGCTGCGGCAGACGCGCCGGTCCCGGCAATGAAGCGCATTGCCAGGCAGGCCGCTCTCCGCAGGCGTCCTTCCGCCGGAGCGTGCCGTTGGGTCCCCCCGCGGGCCCCACGGCCCCGCGGCGGCGGGGGGGTCAGGCCGGCGGGAAATGGGGTGCCGGAAACCCGGCGGGGGACGGTCGTGTCCATGGGGGATTCTCCTGGGTGACTGTTGTCGGGCGGCAAAGGCAGCCCGACGGGCCGTGCTCTGTGGAGACAGAGACGGCCCGACTAGTCAGGAGAAGAACCGGGATCAGCGCTAACGGCTGCGTACTCGTGCTGGAGCGGACCGCCGATGGGGTCGGCCCCGATGGTGGGCAGATAGAAGACCGGGCTGGGCATCCACGCAGCCGTCCCGGCAGGCCCGCCGCCGGAGTGCCCGCTGCCGGACCCCGAGCCCGGAGCCGGCGGGAGTGCGTCAGGCGCGGGCAGGCCCGTGCCGCCATGCAATGGGCTTGGACCCGGGTTGCCGGAGGGAACCGGAGGTTCACCGGTCCCGGCAGGGGGCTCGGCCGGCGGGGCAGCGCCGGACCGGACAGGTGCCGCGCCGCGGGGTTCAGGGATCAGCAAGGCGGGATAGGCAACCGTGGCACCCGGGGAAGGATATGCCGGGACGGGACGGGCCGCCTCGGTGCCGGTGCGGGCAGGCACCGGCGGTTCAGGTGGTGCTGCCTTGGCGGCGGTTGCCTTTGCGGGGGCCGCCGGTGACGATGCGCCGTCGACGGCGGCCGGCGTCCCCGGCGATGCCGCTGGGACGTCGCCCGGGACGTCGCTCGGAGGCCCGGCCACCGGGTCGCCAGGGAGCGGATCGGCCGGATCGGGAACCGGAAGGGCGGGGTCCACGACCGGCGGATCAACGCCGGGAAACGGAACCGCGGGGTCCACGACCGGCGGAACATCGCCGGGAACCGGAACCGCGGGGTCCACGACCGGCGGAACATCGCCGGGAACCGGAACCGCGGGGTCCACCACGGGCCCGGTGGCCGGCGGGGTGACGGCCGGTTCAGGGAGCGAAGGGTCAGGGTTCGAAGGGTCAGGGACCGCCGGGTCAGGGACCGCAGGGTCCGGTGCCGTCTGCCCAGGGGCGGCCGGCGGCGAGTCCGGATCCGCAGGGGCAGCGTCGGTGCCCGCTGGCCCGCCCGGGTTGGCAGAAGCGACGTCCGCGGCCGCTACTCCCGGCCCCGGAACGGCGCCCGCCGCCCAGGTGCCCGCCGGGACCGCAGCGATGTCCACGGAGACCACGCCGTCGAGGGAGGGGACAGGGAGGTCGTCGGCGTCCGTACAGGAGACGGCGGCCGCGCTCTCACCGGCGTCGTCGGCCGTCCCGAAGAACGCGCAGGCATCGTCCGCTTGTGCGGCCGTGCAGGTCAGTGTCAGCCACGCGGCGCCGGCAACGGCAGCCAGGAGCACGCGGCGCAAGGGGCGGAGGGTCCGGCCCGCGCGGGAGGCCGCAGCTGCTGGATCCATGCGTGCACCCCCGCTCCCGGAAGACTGGACAATTGCCTACAGGGTAAGTCGGCCCCAACAGGAGAGTCCAGAGCGGAACCGAAACTGTAGGCATACCGAGACACTTGGGATGCGCCCGGTTCGTTGCCCGGGGGCGTGCAAAGTGGGAGCCGTTAGTGGGCGTCGTTGGGGTAGCTCACGCCGAGTTGCGCGCGTACGCCGTCGAAAAGCCGCATGGTGTTCAGGGAGTCCTCCAGCGGCATCACCGGGCTCTCGGTGAGCCCCTGCTGGATGCACCGGGTGACCTCGCGGAGCTCGTAAGTGTAGCCACGTCCCACCACGGTGAACTGCTCCGTCCGGGGCTCCTCGAAGCCGATCCGGACCAGCAGTTCCTTCGGGTTGTTGATCGAGCCCGGGCTTTGGAGGTAGCCCTTGCTGCCGGCGACAGTGGCCGTGCGGGGTCCGTAGGCCATCAATGACGAGGTCAGTTGGGCCTGGGCACCGTGGTGGTAACCGAGCGTCAACGCATTCTGGGCGTCCACGCCGTCGTCGTTCAGCCAGCCGGTGGCGCTGACCGTTTGCGGGAACCCCAGGGTGCCGAGCGCCCAGAGCAGGGGATAGACCGTCATGTCCAGCAGGGCGCCGCCACCGTCCGTGGGTGCCCAAAGCCGGGAACCGGGCGAGTACGGCGCCGGAAAGCCGAGGTCGGCGGCGACCCATTTCACCTCGCCGATCTCGCCCGAGGCAGCGATCTCGAATGCCCGCTGCATGCTGGGCAGGAACCGGCTCCACACCGCCTCCATCAGGAACAATCCGTTGGTCCGGGCCGCAGCGATCAACTCGGCTGCTTCCCGGGCGTTGATCGTGAGGGCCTTCTCGCAGAGCACGTGCTTGCCGGCGCTGAGGGCGGCGAGGGCCATTTTGTGATGGTGGGCGTGCGGGGTGGCGACGTAGACGACGTCGACGGCGTCATCGGCAAGCAGGCGGGCATAACCACTCGCGCCGTCCTGGTCACCGTAGGCGCGGACAAAGCCGTAGTCGGCCGCGAACGCCTCCGCGGCCGCCTGGGTGCGGGAGCTGACGGCGTACAGTTCCGCATCCGCCAGCAGCGCAAGGTCGCGGGTGACCGAAGCGGCGATCCCGCCGGTGGCGATCACCCCCCAGCGCAACCTGGCACCGGTGGCTGTGCGGGGATCCTGGTCCGGCTGGCTGAACAGCCACGGCTTCGCGATGAGGGCAGACATGGTGCCATCTTCTCACCCGGAGGCGGACAGGCCGCGGCGTCGACGGCCCTGGCATGGCGGAGGTTCAACGCGGGAGGTTAAGTTTGGGAAGTTCAGCTCATGCGGCTCGACGCCGGAGCCGCGGGCGGGCCCCCAAGGCCTGCCCGCAGCTCCGACTTCAGCCGGACCTCAGCTGGTCAGGGCCGCCGTCGCACGGGTCCGGGCCGTTTCCTCCGTGAGCCGGCCCTGCTGGAGCCGGAAGCGCCGGTCCGTCTTGTTGGCCAGGGCGCGGTCGTGGGTGACCACCAGGATGGTGGTGTTGTGGTCCCGGCTGAGCGTGCTGAGCAGCTCGATGATGTGCTCTCCGGTCTGCTCGTCCAGGTTGCCGGTGGGTTCATCGGCCAGGATCAGCTTCGGTTCGTTCGCCAGCGCCCGGGCGATCGCCACCCGCTGCTGCTCGCCGCCGGAGAGCCGGTTGATGCGCCGCCCGTGCTTGTCCGGATCGAGCTGGGCCTGTTCGAGCAGCTGCCGGGCCCGCTCGGCCCGTGCGGCCTTGCGTACGCCGGCGAATTCCATCGGCAGCATCACGTTGTCCACGGCCGAGAGGTTCGGGATCAGGTTGAACTGCTGGAACACGAAGCCGATGTCCCGGCGCCGGTAGTTGGTCAGCTTCCCGTCCGGCATGCTGGCCAGGCTCACGCCGTTGACCACCACATCGCCGCTGGTGGGCTTGTCCAGCGCCCCGAGCAAGGAGAGCAGGGTGCTCTTGCCGCTGCCGCTCTTGCCCACGATCGAGGCCAGGGTGCCCTGCTCGAGCTCGAAGCTGACATCGTTGACCGGCTTGATGGTCCGGTCGCCGGACTTGAACGTGCGGACCAGGTTCTTGACTTCGATCATGGCTATTCTCCTCGGAGGACTTCGATGGGACGGATGCGGGCCGTGAGCAGGGCCGGGACGAGCGCGCCGATGATGGCGACGCCGAATACTGCGGCGATGCCCGCGGCAATGACGCCGGGGGAGGCGCTCGCCGTCACGGAGGTCAGCAGCTGGCCGGCCCCGCCCAGCGGTCCGCCCGGGAACCCGCCTCCGGGAAAGCCGCCAGCGCCGCCGCGCTGGCCGGTCGCCGCGCCCGTGCTGCTGCTCGAGCTGATGAGGGCACTGGCGATGCCGCCGCTGGCAAGGGAGGCGACGGCGGCGCCCACCACGCTGCCCAGGGCCACCAGCACGAGGGCCTCCAGCACAAACTGCAGGCCGATGGTGCGGTTAGGGGCGCCGATGGCCTTCAGGACACCGATCTCGCGGCGGCGTTCGCGGACCAGCATGACCATGATCAGGAGGATGATCAGGCCGGCGGTGCCAAGGGCGGCGACGAAGGCGATGAAGGAAATGTTCTTGACGCTGTCCAGCGAGCTGACGGCGGTTTCAAGGTTCCGCTGGCCCTGGGTGACGTCGGCTTTGTCGGAGCCGAGCGCCGCCTGCAGGGCGGTCTTGGCGGCGTCGACGTTTTCCATGCTGTTGACCGTGACGATCATGGTGGAGAGCTCGTCTGGCAGCGCTGCGAGGGTCTGGGCGGTCGGCAGCGTCACGTAGAGCGCGTTGTTGCCGAACGCGGTCCCGGAGTCGAACAGTCCCTGGACGGTGAAGCTCTGGTCTCCGATGGTGAACGTCGAACCCACGCTGAGGCCGTTCTTCGTGGCCAGGGTGGTGCCCAGCAGGGCGCCGGTGGATGCGGCAGTGTAGTTGCCCAGGCCGGTGCCCTGCGTCAGCTGCAGGGCCTTGCCGGTGGAGTCCACCTCGGCGCCGATGCCCGTTGCCGTGATCGGCAGGGAGAACGCCGGCGCGGCCTGCGTGGTGCTGCCGGTCGTGCCGGAGGCGCCGGTGCCAGCTTGGTTACGGTTGCCGAGCGTGCCGGCGTCGACGGCGGCCGTGAGGCTCGTGGTGACGGACGTGGCCGACTGCCCGCCGGGCCCGCCTTGGCCTGTCCGTCCGGACGCGGCTTCTGCGGCGATGTCAGCGGCGTTGCGCAGGCGCAGCGCCTTGGTGCCGACCACGCTGCTGACGTTGGGGACAGCCGCCGCTGTGGCTGCCTGGGCGGACGTCAGCGGTTCGCCGCCGCCCTCGAACCCCTGGCCGCCGGCCGGGTTCACGGTCAGGACCGTGCCCACCGAGGCGTTCAGCTCGGCAACCTTGCCGGTGACGGCCTGGTTGGCCACGAGCATGGCCAGGGCGAGCCCGATGGCTACGGCCAGCACCGCCACGACTGCGGCGGTCCTGACCTTGTTTCGAAAGGCGTTGCCTACACTCCGGGCAAGAACGCTCACGGTACTCCTAATTTTTCTTGGGTGTTTCTTGGGTGTCTCCTGCCGGACCCGATGCCCGGCGCTGGTCCCACAGTGGTACGGGCCGCTGTGCGAACCTCCCCGTGAAGCTATGTCTGCGCTGTGAAGCCGTTTGCCGCAGGCAAGGTCACCGCCAAGGGCCAGCCGGTGCATCACGGCCAACGCAAAAGCCCCGGCCCTCCCTTGCGGGGGAGCCGGGGCTCTGTTGTCTGGCGCGGCCTGTGAAGGGAGCGCCTAGATAAGGAACTACTGCTTGGTGATCGGGCCGAGTACCGGATCGTTCTCGTATGCCGTGTGGACGTTGTCCTTGGTCACGATGACCGGCTCCAGCAGGTAGGCGGGAACAACCTTGGCCGTGTTGTTGTAGGACTTGTCGTCGTTGATCTCGGGCGTCTTGCCTGCCTGAATGTCGTTGACCATGACGATCGAGTGCTCAACGAGCGCGCGGGTGTCCTTGTTGATGGTGGAGTACTGCTCGCCCGCCATGATGGACTTGACCGACTCAACCTCGGAGTCCTGGCCGGTGACAACCGGGATCGGCTTGCCGGCGGCCTTGACGGAGGTGATGATCGCGCGGGCCAGGGTGTCGTTCGGGGACAGCACGCCATCAAGCGGGGCGGTGCCATAGGTTCCGGCGAGCAGGGTGTCCATGCGCTTCTGGGCGTTCTCTGCCTTCCAGCCCTGGGTCACGGCCTGCTCGAAGGTCGTCTGGCCGGAGAGGACCTTGAGGGTGCCGTCGTCGATCTTCGGCTTCAGGACGCTCATGGCGCCGTCGAAGAAGACCTTCGCGTTGGCGTCATCAGGGGAACCTGCGAAGAGCTCGATGTTGTACGGGCCTTCCGGCTTCTTGGCCTTCATGCCGTCCAGCAGCGCCTTGCCCTGGAGTTCACCGACCTTGAAGTTGTCGTAAGCCACGTAGTAGTCCACGTTCGGGGTGTTCAGCAGCAGGCGGTCGTACGCGATGATCGTTGCGCCGGCGTCCTTGGCCTGCTGGAGCTGGGTGCCCAGCTGTGCACCGTCGATGGCGCCGACGATGATGACCTTGTCGCCCTTGGTGATCATGGCGCTGATCTGGTTCTGCTGCTCCGAGACGCCGCCGTTGGCGAACTGCACGTCCGGCTTGTAGCCGGCCGCCGTCAGGCCGTCGTTGAACAGCTGTTCGGCCAGGACCCAGTTTTCGGAGGTCTTCTGCGGGAGTGCGACGCCGATCGAGGAGCCCTTCGGGAATGCTTCGCCTCCGGTGGAGGAACCGCTGGTGGTGCCGGTGTCGGAACGGCCGCAGGCCGTCAGCGCCAGTGCCGCAATAGCAGCGATTGCTGCTGCCTTTCCTGCTTTACCAATCATTCGCATTGCTTGGTTCACTTTCTTTTGGTGGTGTGCGGAGAATTGTGGGATTGGGGGGGGGGGGGGGGGG